>DASZDI010000336.1:0-8706 GCA_035942135.1 Solirubrobacterales bacterium
GGCACGCAGGCGCGGTTCGTACCCTGGAGCGGTTGTCGGAGCTGCTGGCCGCCGGAAGGCTGGAGGAGGCGCGGGAGGGGCTGGCGAGCGCAACGCAGGTGCTGGGGGGGCGCGAGCCCGAGGTGGGGGAGGCCGTGCGGACGGTCCGGTCGGCCGAGGAACGGGCGCTGCGGGGGTGGGCGGAAGTAGAGGCCGCGCGGGGTGAGCGGCGCCAGTACGCGGCACGCAAGCTGCTCGGCGATCTGGCGCGGAAGGCGAAGGATTTTCGGAGCGACGACGGCGAGCTGCCGGCGGAGGCGCTGGGAGCGGTGGAGGCTCGGATCAGCGAAGCGGAAGCGCTGCTGCAGAGGGCCCGTCAGGTCGGCGCCGAGGAGCGCGAGCGGACGCTGGTCGAGGTGCTGCGACTGGCCGCGGACTGCGCCGAGGCCGAGCGCGAGCTGGACAAGCTTCCCCCGCAGGCGCCGGGTGCGGTGGAGGTGACCGCCGCCGGTACCGCGATGTCGATCCGGTGGGAGGCCTCGCCTACCGCGGGCGTGAGTTATGCGGTCAGGCGAGTGACGCTTCCGGCGGGGCTCGAGTCCCGGGTGGGGGAGACCCAGGACCTGCGACTCGAGGATTCGGCCGCCTCGCCCGGCGCGCTCGTGCGCTACCGGGTGACGGCTACGCGAGGGCGCGCGACCTCGGCGCCGATCGGCTCCGACCCCACTGTCGCCGCCTACGAGGTGCGGGGGCTCACGGCTGTCGCGGGCGACGGCCGTGTCGACCTCTCCTGGACTCCGATCGGCAAGAGCGGGCGCGTCGTCGTCGAGCGCCGTGAGGAGGGCGGCTTCGCTCCGGTGACCATCTCCCCCGACCTGACCGGGACGAGCGACCGCGACGTCGTCAACGGCCATCGCTATGCCTATCGGGTCTTCGCCGAGTACCCGAGCCCGGACGGCGGCGGGATCCGCACCAGCGGCCAGACCGTCTTCGCCCAGCCGGTCGAGAGGCCGCGGCCGCTGGAAGGGCTCCGCGTCCGCGCCGGTCAAGGCCGGGTCGAGCTGGAGTTCGATCCGCCGGCCGTCGGCTCGGTGGCAGTCTTCAGGTGCTCCCGCGATCCGGAGGTAGGCGCCGGCGCCACGCTGGACCCCAACCGCCTCGCCCCGCTCGGCGAGCAGCTGACCGTACAGGGCGCTGCCGCGGTGGACGCCGATCCTCCTACCGGCAGTTGCTTCTACCTACCGGTGACCACGGCGGGAGGGATGGCGGTCGCCGGGACGGCGGTGCGGCACGTGCTCCTGCCGCAGATCGAGAACACGCAGATCGTCGCCCAGGGCCGCCAGGTGCGTGTCGCCTGGACGTGGCCCGAGGGGATCACCGTCGCCAGGGTTGTCTGGCGCCATGACCGCCGCCCCGAGGGGCCGGAGGATTCCAGGGCCGAGCAGCTCGACTACCGGCTCGGCGAGTACCGCGATCACGGCGGCTTCTCGGTCTCTCTTGGTGAGCACCGCTCGCTCTTCGTATCGGTCTTCCCGGCTACCCGCACTGAAGGAGAGATCGTCTTCGGGCTCGGCTCCAACCGGGGCTCCTGGGCGATGCTGCGAGCGGAGGAGAAGACCCCCGTGCGCTACTCGGTCCGGCGCGTCGGCGGCTTCCGCAAGCGCCTTGAGATCGAGGTCTCCGAGCCGGCCGAGGGAAGGCTGCCTGAGCTGGTGCTGGTCGGCCGCGAGGGCGACCTCCTGCCCCGCAGCGCCACCGACGGCAAAGTGCTTGCCCGCCTCGGCGGCGACGGTCCCCGCTCCTCCTCGCTGGAGATGCGGGAGCTTTCCCGTCCGCTGGCCGTGAAGCTGTTCCTCGGGTCGGCCGGTGCTGGCGGTTCGCATGTGCTCTTCGACCCGCTCGTCGACGACCTGCTGATCGGCTGACCGTGCCCCGCGCGATCGACGTCCTCTGTCCCTACTGCTTCCAGTCCTGGTCCAGCGGGGTGGCCGCCTTCCGCTGCACGAGCGCCGACGAGGCTCGCTGCCCTCGCGAGGCCGATGAGACGCTGGGGAAGTTGCGGGGGGAAGTCGCGCCGGTGGCCCCGCGCGTCTTCGTCCACGAGGGCCGCTTCGGGCGCGCCTTCACGGCAAGGAAGGGGAAGCCCGTGCGCTGCGACTGCGGCTCCCCGGTGCGGCCGGTATGCCCCAACTGCCACTCCGACCTTCCTCAGCGTTTCGCCGAGGCTCCGAGTCGCTCGATGGGGCTGATCGGGACGAAGGCGTCAGGCAAGAGCAACTTCATCGCCGTCGCCCTGCACGAGCTCGAGCACCGGGTCGGCCCTCGCTTCGACGGCTCTCTGATGCTGCTCGACGACGCCAGTCGCACCCGCGTCGACAAGGAGCTGATGCCGCGCCTCTACGGGGAGGGGCTGGTGCTCGAGGCCTCCTCCTCCGCCCGCACCGACAGCCGCATCCGCGAGCCGCTGGTCGCGCGCCTGACCCTCGGCAACTCCGGGCGGACCTCGCAGAGCAACCTCGTCTTCTTCGACAGCGCCGGCGAGGATTTGGAGTCACTCGACGTGCTTGAGCGCGAGGCCCGCTACATCTCACAGTCGGATGGGCTGATCCTGCTGGTCGACCCCCTGCAGATCCCGGTGGTGCGCGACGAACTGGCCGGCTCCGTGGAACTGCCGCCACAGCCGGTGGACACCTACAAGATGCTCGGCCGGGTTGCGGCCCTGCTGCGGGAAGTGCGGGCAATCCCGGCCGGCCGTTCGATCGACGTCCCGCTGGCGCTGGCGGTGTCGAAGTTCGACGCGGTGCGGCCGCTGTTGCCGGAGGGCCACCCAGTCTTCTCGCTTTCCACCCACGACGGCAGCTTCGACCCGCAGGTCGCGCGCAGCATCAGCGCTGCGGTGCGCAGCGACCTGACCGCCTGGATCGGCGAGCGTCTCGACGCCTTCGTCAGGCAGGAATTCGCAACCAGCTCCTACTTCGGGCTCTCGGCCCTCGGCGACAGCCCGGTCGAGTCGCGCCTGCCCAACGGAGTAGCGCCGCACCGCGTCGAGGACCCGATCCTCTGGATGCTCAACGCCTGGAAGGCGTTGCCGGAGTGACCTACCTGCAGGCCTTCCACACCTCTTGTCGCAGCGGCCTCAGCGGCCACTCCGGCTTTCAGTTCAATGCCGCCAGCGCCGGCCTCGACGAGCGCCAGCTCTCCGGCTTGGCCGCCGCCCATGCCGGCTACCGGCCCGCGCCCGACGCGCCGATGGAGCCGGACGCCGGCCAGATCGAGCAGCTGCCGGTCAGCCTGCGCTACCTGCCGGTGGAAGGCGTCGGACCGGTGATCTCCCGCACCGCCTACGTCGGTCGCGAGTTCCGGGGTCGCGACGGCGAGCCCGACAGCGGCCGCTTCGGCAACTACTTCTCCCACATCCTCGCCGCCCCCGGCAGCGGCGGCCCCTTTTTCGACGGGCTGATGCCGATCGAGCTGTGGGGGGCGCCGCACTGGACGACGACCGAGTCCGCCGCCACCGATCTGCCCCCCCTGGAGCGGATCGATCCCGGGCCCGTCGACCTAGAGCGGGTCTTGGCGGAGCTCATGCCGGCGCGCGCCGACTCCCTCGGCCCGGTTCTCGACGCCTGCCTCCGGGCCGTGCTCGGCGGGCCGCGGGTGGTCGTCGTCGAGCCGGACCCGGACCTGGCTTCGGCCTGGATCGCCTGGGTCAGCTTCGCGCTGCCCGTCGACCGGGTCGGCCGCCTTACCTTCTCGACCTTCGAGGGGCGGCCGCGGGTCGCCGACGCGATGCGGATCTGCCTGACGACCCCCGCCTGCGACCTCGATTTTCCGGCTTACGAGATCGGCAGCTCCGTGACCGTCGTCGACGCCCGCGCCCCCGCCGGCCAGGGGCTGTCGCTCTACGCGCGGGCGGCGGCCGCGCTGGCGGAGGAAGGAGGGGAGGCGGTCGGCGCCGCCGTCCGGGAGCTGGGGCCCGATCTTGACCTGGAGCAGGCGGGGGCCGAGCTGGCGGTGCTGGCGCGGCGGGCTGACCTCGTCCTGCCCGAAGAGGCCGCCTGCGTCCTGGCCACCTTGCGGAGGAAGCTGCCGCTCCTCTCGCCGGAGCCGGCCCTGGCGCTGATGGCGGCGCTGCCGGAGGAGGTCGATTCGCCGGCCACGCTTGCCGAGTGGTCTCGCCTGCACGCAGCCGCTCGCCAAACCGGCGACCCAGACAAAGCGGATCTCGTCGACCTGACGCTCGAGCGCGTGCTCGCCGGCTTCCGGCGGGCGTCGGAAATCGAGCCGGTCGAGCGGGAGAGCCCCGTCGCGCCCTCGGTCGCCGCGCTTGCCCGCTGGTCGGGGATGGTCTCTGCCGCGGCCGGCTCGGATCGCCTTGGTGAGGTGATCGGGGCCGGTGCCCGGCTGCGGCTGGTCGGCCTCAACAGCGCCCTCGACCGCGAGCTCGTCGCCACGATCGCCGGCCGGCTCGGCGACCCCAAGGCGCGCGAGGCCTTCGACACCCTCGCCGCCGAGGGCAACGAGGCGGTGGTCGAAGGGGTCGCCCTGGAGGTTGCCGCGGGTGCCGGGTCCGGCGGTTCTCTGGCGCCCCTCCGCTACGTCGCCCGCCACCGGGTCGCTCGCGAAGCGGTGCGGGCGAAGGCGGAGCGGGATCCGAGCTTCGAGATGGCGGCCGCCTGGGAGGTGCTGCGTGTGGAGGGAGACGTCTCGCGCAGGCCGGCCGCTGTCGCCAGATTGGCCGAGCTTGCCACCACCGAGCGGCAGGTCGAGTTGATCCGGGGGCTCTACAGCGAAGGCCCCGTCGACCCGGCCGAGCACACGGAGCTGCTCATCGGGTGGGAGGCTGCGGGGCGCAGCGCCCCACCGGAGGACTGCCTGCGAGCGCTTTCCTGCCTGGAGACGCTGCCGCTGCGGCGCCGGCCCGCGGCCAAGTCCCTCTTCACCGCCCTCCGCCAAGCGCCGAAGTCCGTGCGCGCCACCCCCGAGTACCTGTCGTGGTGGCTGCTTTTCGCCAGCCCCCCGAGTCGCGGCTTCATCGACTGGGCGGAGCTGATGCCGCGCGCCCGGGGGCTGCTCGCGAAGATGCCCGAGCTGCGCCGGCGGGAGGTGGAGACCCTCGCCGCGGAGATTGCCGCGACGAGCTTCGGCGAGGACGGCTACTCCGACGGCGTCGACGTCCTCGTCGACGTCTTCGGCGACGAGTGGCCGCCCGAGCTCGGCGAGGCTCTGGGGCGGGAGTTGGTCGATGTCAAGAACCCGGAGCGGACGATTGCGCGCGTCTTCGTCGAATGGCAGCGCTGCCCGAGGCACGCCGGTGTCCTCCTCGAGCAGGCCCTGCCGCGAGCAACCCGGGACCAGTCGCCGCGCCGGCTGGAGGCCGTGGGGGAGCAGCTCGGGGAAGGCCGGCGCGAGGCCTGGGACGCGTGGCTGGAGGAGCATCCGCCCAGCCGGGCCGTCTCCCGCGCGATGCGCGGCGTCCTTCGCCGCGGTGAGGGCAAGCGTTGAGCGCGCTGCCGATCAACGAGGGCGCAGTCCGCCTGCGCCTGCTCTTCTTCTCGGCCCTGATCACGCTGCTGGCGACGGCGTTGCTGGTCGGCCTCGCGCTCGACGCCGAGGGGATCGCCGAGACGATCGAGGGGGGCGGCGCCGCGCAGGTGCCGCTGATGCTGGCGGCGATCGCCCTGCTGACCCCCGCCCTCGTCTCCGCCGGCTTGTTGGCCGCCGCGGCGGGATACGCGCTCGGCATCCCCACCGGTTTTCCCCTCGCCCTCGGTGGCCTCACGCTGGGAGCCGTGCTGGCGGCCGCCTTGGTGCGACTCGTCTCCACTCACGGTGCCGCCCGCGCGCTCGGTTCGCGAGCCGCGGCCTTCGCCTCCTGGGTGGAGGCCCGCCCGCTGCGCAGCGTCATCTTCGCGCGGCTCGTGCCCGGCCTGCCCTTCGGGATCACCAGCTACGCCTGCGGCCTGACGACGATCGCGCTGCCCGGCTTCGCGCTCGCTACCGCGGTCGGGTTCGCGCCGCGCTGCTTCGTCTACACCGCGCTCGGCGGCAGCATCCGCGACATCGGCAGCCCTGAGGCCAAGGCCGCCCTCGCCTCCACGCTCGCGATCGCCCTCTTCTCGCTGGTCCTGCCGAGGCTCTTTCCCGCTCTTCGACCTGCACCGAAAACGAAAAACACGACGGAACAGAGGTACCGATGGATGACCTGATTGGGGGCCTCCTTGCCTTGATGGTGGGGTTGGCGATTTTGACCATGGCGCTTGCAGCCGCGCTTGCGGCGTTCGCGCTCGGGGCGGCGGGGGGCGCCCTGCTCGGTCTCGGCCGGGGCAGCATCGCCTTCACCTCCGATCTGGGCAGGTCGGTCACCTCGCGCGGCCGCGCGAGGCGCCGGCCGCTGGATCCCGAGCCTGCCTTCCAGCTCTACATCCTCGGGCAGCTGAAGACCGACCTGGGAGCGGCGCTCGACCACGCCTGGAAGGAGATGCTCAGGTTCCGCGACACCTGCGTCGAGTTCTCGAAACCCTACGCGGAAGGCTGGACCGCTCCGCTTGCCTGGGGAGTCGTGGCCGGCGGCTACCTGGCGCCGGTGATCGGCGCCGCCCTGGGGATGATCGTGGCGACCCCGATCCTGATCGTCGCCGGGGTCCTGATCGTCGGCGCCTGGATCCTGGTCGGGCTGCTGCGGCTGGCCGAGGCCGCCCGCAGGCGCCTCCGCCGCACCGCTTACGAGTGCCCCCACGACCACGAACGCTTCCCGCTGCCGGTTTACGTCTGTCCTGGTTGCGGCGCCGAGCACCGCCAGCTGGTCCCGGGTCGGTGGGGGATCTTCCGTCGCGAATGCTCTTGCGAGGAGGTCTCGCTGCCCACCACCGTGATCGGCGGGCGCCAGCGAGTGCCCCAGAAATGTCCGTCAGGACATCCGATGTCGGGTCTGATCGGGTTTGCCGAGACCCTCCGGATCGCCTTGGTCGCCGGTCCGCGGGCCGGCAAGACGACGTACCTGGCCGGGGCGATGCTCGAGTTCGAGGAGATGGCGGCCGAGAAGCGCCTCGCGGTCAACGTCCTCGAGGAGAGCAGCGGGGCCTACGCCGAGGTGGTGGGGAGGCTGCGCAGCGGCCGCCTCCCGGAGAAGACGCAGATCTCCGGCAACCCGGCGCTCGTCACCGAGGTGCAGGGGGACAACCGCTCGCGGGTGCTCTACGCCTACGACGTCGCCGGTGAGAGCTACCAGAGCTCCGACGACGTCCGCTCGCTGCGCTTCCTCGAGGTCCCTTCGGGACTGATCCTCCTCGTCGACCCGTTTTCGATCCCCCGTGTAGCCGAGGAGCACGCCGAGGAGCTCAAGACCGCGCAGGACTCCGTCAGGCCCTCCCCTGAGGAGCCGATCAGGGTCTTCGAGCGCACCGCCGCCGCGCTGGTCGAGAGCGGCGCCGATCCTAAGGACATCCCGGTCGCAGTAGTGATCGGCAAGACCGACGCCTTCGGGATCGGCACCGAGATCGCGGGCATGGATGCCCCCAAGGCTTGGCTGGAGGCGAAAGGCGCCGGCAACTTCGTGCGCGCGGTCGAGGGCGATTTCAAGCAGGTCAACTGGTTCGCCTGCAGCGCCTTGGGGCGGGTTCCCAGCGGCGAGGATCAGCGTCCGTTTGAGCCCGAGGGGGCAACCGCGCCGCTCCTCTGGCTGCTGGCGAAGCGCGGGGTCGCCCCGGCTTCGGGGGCGTTCGAGCCTTCGCGCACGGCGGAGCGGCTGGCCGGTGCCGACGCTTCGAGCTTCGCGCCGATCGGCAGCGGCGGCTGGGCCTGGCGGGTTGCGGCCTCGAGCCTGGCGGTCCTGGCGATCTTTGCGGGGATCGGAGCCGGGCTCGCCCAGGTGGTCGACCTCGACACCGGCGGTGGCAACACGGCTTCGGCAAGCAGCCAAGGCTTCGACGCGGAAGGCGATCCTGTCTCCGAGGAATTCGAATCCGAACCGGAATACGAATCCGAACCCGCCTCGGAAGTCGATGGGCGCGGGCTGCCCTTCCAGTCCAGGCCGGAAATGGCGCGGAATATCAGGCAGGTTCTGCTCGCTTACCACGAGGCGATCGTCCGTGGGGAACTGCAGACCTCCTGGCAGTTGCTGACCACCCGTAAGCGGCGCCAGGCACTGCGGGAACAGGGTTATCAGGAGTGGCGGGAGGCGCAGGCCTCCCTAGCGTCGTACCTCGAACCTACGGGGGTCAGGGTGAGGATCGTCGCCTTGGAAGGGGGCGGAGTAGCCCGGGTCGACGTCTCCCGGATGGGCTGGTACGCCCCGGGTGCGACCTGCACGGAATGGAGCGGGTTGACCTGGGCTCGGTTCGAGCGGGGGGACTGGTACTACGACCCCGGCTACTCGACGACCCCTGCCCGTGAACGGGAGTGGAAAGACCGCTACGCGAAGCTGATGGGGACGACCTGTTGAGGCAGGCTGCGCGGCGGCGTCCGCGTCATCGGCGGCACTCCCAGACCATTCTGCGTCGCCGCCTTGTTGCCCTCGCGGTGCTTCTCGCCGCGGGGGCACTGCCTGTCTTCTTGGTCAACAGGGACTCAGCGGGCTCGCCGGGCGAGGAGAGGCCGGTGCGGGCGGAGTCGACCGAGGTGGCCGTCGCGGCTGAAGCCGAGGAGCGGCGCGCGGTCGTGAGCGCCTTCGTTGTCGACCGGTCGTTTCCGGCATTTTATGGAGACCCGCGCACGCACGAGTCTGCGCTC
>DASZDI010000337.1:0-2634 GCA_035942135.1 Solirubrobacterales bacterium
CTCGGCTCCCCGCACCTCGACTCGCGCCCCTCGCGCGGGCCGAAGGCCGAGGTGCTGCGGCGGCTGGCCGAGCCGGCGATCTCGGCGCGGGTCCCCGACATCGACGACGCCGAGGCGATCCTGGTGCTCGGCACCGACCCGATGCACAGCATGTCGATCCTCGACCTGCGGATCCGCAAGGCGATCCGCCGCAACGGCGCCAAGCTGGTCGTCGCCACCGAGCGGCCGACCTCCCTCGACGGCGGCGCCGAGGCGATCGCCCGCTACGCCCCCGGCCAGGCCGCCCACTTCGTCGCCGAGCTGGCGAGCGCGATCGGCGGCGCCGAGAACGTCGCCTCCCCCGTCGCCGAGACCCTGCGGGACGCCGGCAAGGTGGTCGTCGTCTGGGGCGAGCGGATCGGCCGCGAGGACGGCGCCGCCGAGGCGCTGCTCGACGTCGCCGCCGCAGTCGGGATGGCCGACAGCGACGGCTCCGGCCTGCTCGAAGTCCCCGACACCGCCAACGCCCGCGGCCTGCGCGAGGCGGGCTGCCTCCCCGACGCCGGCCCCGGCCTCGCCGAGACCGCCACGGGTATGTCAACCGAGGAGATCCGCGACGGCTTGATCTCCGGTGAGATTTCGAGCTTGATTCTGTTCGGCGTCGACCCGCTGCGCGACTTCCCCGACACCAAAGCCTGGGAGACCGCCCTCACCGCCTGCGACTTCCTCGTCGCCTTCTCGATGCACGAGAACGCCACCACCGCCAAGGCCGACGTCGTCCTGCCGCTGGAGACCCACGCCGAGAAAGACGGCACCGTCACCCACCCCGACGGCCGCCTCCAGCGAGTGCGGCCGAGTGCTTCCCGCCCCGGCGACATCCGCCCCAACATCCAGGTCTTGGCGGAGCTCGCCGCGAAGCTGGACCTCGACACCGACATCACCTCCCAACCCACCGCCTTCGCCGCCCTCACCGAAGCCGTCCCCTTCTACGCCGGCATCACCGACAGCGACATCGGCGGCCGCGGCCTCCGCTGGCAGGACCGACAGGGCGCCAGCAGCGAGGACGACGGCACCGAGCACTCGGGCCCGCAAGGAGCCACCGAGGAAGAGGGCCGCGGCCCCACGGAGACCGGAGCCACCAGCCAGCCCGGCTACGTCGAGGCCGGCGACACCCCCGCGCACCACGCCGGGAAAGGCGACGCCTCCGAATCGACCGAGACGGTCGCCGAGGGCTCCCCGGACACTGAGCGCGACGCCCCGATCAGCATGGTCCAACCGGAGCCCACCCCTGGCGGAGTCGCGTCCGGGGGGTCCTCGGCGACCGTCCCACCGCCTCAAGGTGAAGGCGATTCCCTCTTGCTGGGCACGTACCGAGATCTCTGGGCAGGTCCAGTTACGGAGTTGAACCCGCCCCTGCGCTTCCTCACCCCCCAGCAACGCCTGGAGATCTCCCCCGCCGACGCCGCCCGCCTCGACCTCGAGTCCGGCGACCCCGTCCGCGTCAGCCAGAACGGCTCCGCCGTCGATGCCCGGGTCCAGGTCAAGGAACGCGTCAGCGAGGGCGTCGTCTTCCTCGCCGAGGGCCTGCTCGACGGCAACGCCAACGCCCTGCTCAACGGCGGCCCCGTGCAGGTGCGGATCGAGAAGCTCGGCGAGGCCCGCTCCTGATGCTGCCGATCGCCGATACCGGCTTCGCCGAAGCGACCTGGATCATGGTCGCCAAGAGCGTCGTCATCTTCGCCGTCATCTTCGGCATCCTGCCGCTGCTGACGGTGCTCGAGCGCAAGCTGATCGGCCGCTTCCAGCACCGCTACGGCCCCAACCGGGTCGGCCCCTACGGCCTCCTGCAGCCGCTTGCCGACGTCGGCAAGCTCATCTCCAAGGAGTCGTTCCGCCCCGCCAACGCGGTCTCGACCCTGTTCATCCTCGGGCCGCTGCTGCCGGTCCTCGCGGGGGTGCTCTCGCTGGCGATCATCCCCTGGGGCGACGTCCAGGGCGGGGTCGGCTTCTACGGCATCGACGTCCCGATCGGCATCCTCTACTTCTTCGCGATCGGCTCGATCGCCTTCTACGGCCTGCTGCTCGGCGGCTGGTCCTCGGGCTCGAAATACAGCCTCCTGGGAGCGATGCGCTCGGCCGCGCAGCTGATCTCCTACGAGGTCTCGATGGGGCTGGCGCTGCTCGGCGTGATCATGATGAGCGGCTCGCTCTCGCTGGTCGACGCGGTCCACGCCCAGGGCGACGTCTGGTTCATCCTCCCCCAGTTCGTCGGCTTCCTGATCTTCATGCTGGCCGGCTTCGCCGAGACCAACCGCACCCCCTTCGACATGCCCGAGGCCGACGCCGAGCTGGTCCAGGGCTTCATGACCGAGTACGGCGGCATGCGCTTCGGCTCCTTCCTGCTGGTCGAATATATGGAGATCCTCGTCGTCTCCGGGATCGCCGCGGCGATGTTCCTCGGCGGCTGGATGGGCCCCGGCCCGAGCTTCCTCGACCCGATCTGGATGCTGACGAAGATGCTCGCCCTCGTCCTCGTCTTCATCTGGGTGCGGGCGACGCTTCCCCGTCTTCGATATGACCAGCTGATGACCCTCGGCTGGAAAGTGCTGCTGCCGCTCGCCACCCTCAACGTCCTCGTCACCGCCGTCCTGGTGG
>DASZDI010000338.1:0-1918 GCA_035942135.1 Solirubrobacterales bacterium
GCCCAGGCACGCGCGATGCGCGCTTGGTCCCAGCCGGTCGTAGTCGGCTTGCCGGAGAATCCGTAGCCCGGCATCGACGGAATCACCAGATGGAAAGCGTCCTCTGCGCTCGCGCCATGTGCCGTCGGATTGGTCAGGGGATCGATGATCTTCAGCTGCTCGATGATCGAGCCGGGCCAGCCGTGCGTGACGATGAGCGGAAGCGCATCTTCATGTTCCGAACGAACGTGGATGAAATGAATGTCCAGCCCATCGATCTCGGTGATGAAGTGCGGTAGAGCCTTCAGCCTCGCCTCGCAGTTGCGCCAGTCGTACTCTGTCGCCCAATAGCGCGCAAGCGCCTGCATCGTCGCCAGCCGCGGGCCCTGCGACTGATCTTCGACGGTCTCCTTCTCGGGCCAGCGCGTCGCCGCTATGCGCCGCCGAAGGTCGTCCAAGTCCTCTTCAGGACCGTCGATGTGGAAGGGACGGACTGCGGCCTCTTCCCCAACTGGACTGGTCATGGTGGTCTCCTTTCCGTGGATCGCGCTTCGATTTGTGCCAACGAAGCGATGGTGGAGGGTGGCAGCGTGGGGGTAGCGCGCACGACGTTCGCCTCACCCCTCCCTCCAGCTAGCGCAGCGATCTGAACGCCGCGCGGACCTCCTCGGAGAACAGCTCCGGCTCCTCCCAGGCCGCGAAGTGGCCGCCCGCCTCGACCTCGTTGAAGTAGGTGAGGGTGCCGTACGCCCCCCCGACCCAGCTGCGCGGGGCCGCCCAGATCTCGCCGGGGAAGGTGGTGAAGCCCACCGGGACCGAGACCTCGGGAGGAGCCTGGGCGGCCGCGGCCGCGACAGCGGCGGCTCCGTAGCTCTCCCAGTACGACCGGGCCGCCGATGCCCCGGTGCCGGTCAGCCAGTACAGCGTGATGTTGTCGAGGATGTGCTCCCGGGTGAGATTGCCCGTCGGCTGCCCCTCGACGAAGGCGCGGGAGATCTTGTAGTAGCTGTCCGTGTCGTGGTCGAGCATCCAGGCCGCCAGGGCGACGGGTGAGTCCAGCAGGGCGTAGCCGATCGTCTGCGGCCGGGTGGCCTGCTCCAGGAAGTAGGCGAAGCCGGTGGCCTGGAACTCGGCGAGCGCAGCCGCCGCCGCGCGTTCCTGCTCGGTGTCGGCCGGCTGGGGACCGCCCAGCGCCGTCACGAGCAGGTTCATGTGGATGCCCAGCAGGCCCTCGGGCGCCTGGCGGCCCATCGCGTCGCTGACTCCGGCGCCCACGTCGCCGCCCTGGGCAACGTAGCGGGTGTAGCCGAGGCGCCGCATCAGCTCCGCCCAGGCCTGCCCGACGCGACCGACACCCCAGCCGAGCTCGGTAGGCTCGCCGGAGAAGCCGTACCCGGGTAGGGACGGCAGCACGAGGTCGAACGCGTCCTCGGCGCGTCCACCGTGCGCGGTCGGGTCGGTGAGCGGGCCGACCGTCTCCAGCAGCTCGATGACCGAGCCGGGCCAACCGTGCGTCATGATCAGCGGCAGCGCGTTCTCGTGCGGCGACCGCACGTGGATGAAGTGGATGTCGACCCCGTCGATCTCCGTGATGAACTGCGGCAGCGCGTTCAGTCTCGCCTCGCCCTTGCGCCAGTCGTAATCCGTCGCCCAGTAGCGCACGAGCGCCTGCAGCGTCGCCAGCTGCACGCCTTGCGACCGGTCTGCGACGAGCTCCTCGCTGGGCCACCGCGTCGCGGCGATCCGGCGGCGGAGGTCGTCTAGGTCCTCTTGCGGAACATCTACCTCATAGGGGCGGACTGCGCCGTTTTCGGCCCTCGCCTGATCGGCGGCGGCCGTTGGGGTCGAGGCTGAGACTTCCATGCTGCGGCTCCTGACTTGCGACATGCGGGCCTGTGAAGGCCCGCACTCGATGGGGGCGCAGACGGGCGAGTCGCTC
>DASZDI010000339.1:0-5905 GCA_035942135.1 Solirubrobacterales bacterium
GCACCACCGCCTACGGCACCGCCGGGAAACTGATCGCGGACAACATGATCGGCAGCGTCGTCGGCAACGGGATCCTGATCGAGAGCGACGCCAACGAAGTGCTCGGGAACCTGATCCTCAGCTCCGGTGGCGCGGGAGTCAGGGTCCAGGACACCGGCGAACCGTTCGCCACGCCCACCACGGGGAACGTGGTCGGCGGCGACCTTTCCGGAGAGGAAAACGAGATCTCCAACAGCGGCGGCCCCGCGATCGAAATCGTCAACTTCGAAGAAACCGCCAACGAAGTCGCGCGCAACAGGGGCAAACTCAACGCCGGTCCCTTCATCGACCTGGTCGCGACCAATCCGGGCCTCGAACCGGACGGCCCGAACGAAGGGATCAAACCGCCGGCTTTCACGGCGACCAGCGAAAGCGCCAGCGGCAGCGGCGCCGAAGAGGGCGCCCTGATCCGCGTCTTCCGCAAGGGCAGCGCCGAAACGGGGGAGATCGAATCCTTCCTCGGCGAAACCTTCGCCGGCCCCGGCGGGGAATGGAAACTCGACTTCCCGAGCCCGCTTCCCGCCGGCACCAACCTCGCCGCGACGCAGACGAGCAAAGGCGCGACCTCCGAGCTGGCGTTCGCCGTGACGCCGGGCGGCGGGACCGGCGAAGGTGGCGGTGGAGGCGGCAGCGGCAGCGGGGTAGGAAAAGGGTGCCTCCTCGGCAGCGCCGGCTGCGGCGCCACCGACCTGCCGCCCCAGACCAAGATCCTCAAAGCGCCGCCGAAGAAAACCAAGAAGACGACGGCCAAATTCAAGTTCAGCTCCAGCGAGCCTGGCTCGACCTTCCAGTGCAAGCTCGACAAGGGCAAGTTCAAAAAGTGCCGCTCGCCGAAGACCTACAAAAAGCTGAAGCCGGGCAAACACGTCTTCAAGGTGCGGGCGATCGACAAAGCGGGCAACGTCGACTCGACGCCGGCGAAGCTCGCGTTCACCGTCCTCCGCTGAACGCGCTCCTCAGCCGAGCTTTCCTATTGGGATAAGGCTGCTCCCAATTGAGATAACAATGGGGTAAAGAGGGCCTATATGGGGTAAGATAGAAAATTATTACCCCAATTAGACCTCCTTTATCCCAATGAAGAGCTTCCAGGACCCCCAGCGAACCTTCGCCGAGATGCCCGCTTCCTTGGGTGTCCTGCTGAAGAGCGTGGACCGGGGCAGCGGCCGGCAGCAGCTCTACGAAGATCAGGTTCCGGAACTGCTGCGTCGGCTTGCGCGACAGACGAAGGTCGAGTCGATCACGGCGTCGAACGCGATCGAGGGCGTCGAGGTCGATCCGAATCGCGCCGAGGGCCTCGTCAGCGCGGACCCGCCGCATTTCCGCAACCGCAGCGAGAAGGAGTTCGCCGGGTACGCGGACGCTCTGGATGCGCTGATGCGGGAGGCCGACCTGGAGCCCCCGACCGTCCCCCGCCTTCTCGAGTTCCACCGGAAGATGCTCGCGCACACCGATGAGCAGGGGGGCTACCTGAAGCGGGAGGACAACCGGATCGCCGACCGCGAACCCGACGGGACGACGCGGATCATCTTCCGGCCGCCGCCCTGGCAGGAGACCGAGGGTCTGCTGTCGGGACTCTGCTCGAGCTACGGGTACGCACTCGATCAGGGGATCGTGCACCCCCTGATCGCCCTTTCGGCCTTCATCCTCGACCTGCTGGCCATCCACCCGGTTCCCGACGGCAACGGGCGGACGGCACGGTTGGCCACGACCCATGAGCTGCTGCGGCTCGGATATGGCGTCGCCCGCTACGTCAGCGTCGAGCAGCGGATCTACGAGTCCAAGAACGCCTACTACGTCGCGCTGGAACAGTCGCAGCGCAACTGGTACGCGGGCGAGCACTCGATCTGGCCCTGGGCCGAATACCTGATCAGGGTCCTCGCCGGGTCCTATGAGGACTTCGAGAACCGGGTCGCCGCGGGCCGGGGAACGGAGGCGGGGACCAAGCAGGACCGCGTTCGCCATTGGGCTCTCGACGAGGCCCCTCCCGAGTTCAAGATCGGAGACGTGCGTCGCGCCCTTCCGGGGGTGAGCGATCCGACCATCCGCCTCGCCCTCCGGGCCCTTCGAGACGAAGGGCTGCTCGAAGCCGAGAGCGTGGGCAAGAGGGCGAAGTGGCGCCGCCTCGAACGCAGGGGTTGAGGCTCGCCGAGCCCTAGAATCGAACGTCCGCCCGGACCCCGGTTCCGGGCTCTTTCCATGCCATGAGCCTTCGCCCGCTGATCGAGATCGCCGCCGAGAACGAGCGCGTCCACGCGCTCGCGGGTCGCGTGCGCGCGGCGGCGGAGGGGGGCGCGGGGGAGACGGTCCGGGTCTCGACGATGCTGCGGCCGCTGCTGCTGGCTGCGCTGCTCGAGGACGACCGGGGGCTGGCCGACCGGCCCGCCCTCCTGGTCGGCGCCGACGACCGCTCCGCCCGCGACCTCGCCGCCGACCTGCGCTCCTACCTGGCGCCGCGGCGGGTGCGGTTCTACCCCTCGCGCGGGACCGGCTACGCCTCGCACGTGACGCCGCCGCCGCACCTGGTCGGGCTGCGGATTGACGCGCTTGACGCGCTCGGCTCCGAAGCGGACGCGGTCGTGGTCGCCTCGGCGACGGCGCTGGCGGAGGCGGTCCCGGACGCCTCGCTGCGCCCGGCCGGGTTCGCGATCTCCCTCGGCGAGGAAATCGAGTTGGGGGCGGTCGCCGAGGACCTCGTCGGCGCCGGCTACGAACGGGTCGAGCAGGTCGAGGAGCGCGGCCAGTTCGCGGTCCGCGGCGGCATCCTCGACGTCTTCCCGGCGACCGAGGAACGGGCGGTGCGGATCGAGCTGTTCGGCGACGAGGTCGAGTCGATGCGCTGGTTCTCGACCTTCACCCAGCGCTCGCTCGGCGACGCCGAGCGGGTCGAGCTGGCGCCCGCGGCCGAGCTCGATGCCGAGCACCGCGAGCTGGCCGAGCTGGCGGCGATGGCCGCCGAGGAGGAGGGCGGCGAGCACCCGAACCTGGCCGAAGCGCTGCCGCTGGAGCACTTCCGGGCGCCGCTGGAGCTGGTGCCCGACGCCGCCGCGGTCGTCCTCGTCGGCGCCGAGGAGATCGAGCCGGCGCTGCGCGACCACTGGGAGGACGTGACCACGGCGATGCACGCCGACGACGCCCAGCACCTCTACGTCGACGTCGCCGAGCCGCTGGCCGCCCGCGCCGCGCTCTCGCTGACCGGCGCCGGGGACGACGACTCCGACGCCTTCCGCGCCGCCCGCGCCGAGTCGCCCGCCCGCAGCGTCAAGGAGGCCGAGGGCGAGCTGGAGAAACTGGTCCGCTCCGGCTACCGCACCGTCGTCGCCTTCGACAGCCGCGGCGAGGCCGAGCGCGCCCGCTACGGCCTCGACCGCCTCGACGCCCGCCTGCTCGAAGGCGGCCGCATCTCGCCCGATCCCGGCCTCGCCTTCGCCGAGGCGCGCCTGCGCGAGGGCTTCGTCAGCCCGGAGCTGAAACTCGCCGTCTATCCCTTCCGGCGCCTCGTCCACCGCCGCCGCAGCGAGGAGCCGGCGCCGGGCGCGGGCCGCGGCCGCCTCGCCTTCAGCGAACTGCGGGTCGGCGACTACGTCGTCCACGAGGACCACGGCGTCGCCCGCTTCGCCGGCTTCGAGACCCGCGAGGTCGGCGGCGTCACCCGCGACTACCTCTACCTCGAATACAAGGGCGAAGATCGCGTCTACGTCCCCACCGACCAGCTGGCGAAGCTGAGCCGCTACGTCGGCGCCGGCGGCGAACCGACCCTCTCGGCCCTCGGCGGCAAACGCTGGCAGAACATGAAGGCGCGGGCGCGCAAAGCCGCCGGCGCCCTGGCCGGCGAACTGCTCAACCTCTACGCCGAGCGCCGCTCCCGCCGCGGCCACTCCTTCCCGCCCGACGGCGAATGGCAGATCGCGATGGAGACGGCGTTCCCGTACCGGGAGACCGCCGACCAGATGGAAGCGATCGAGGCGGTCAAGGCCGACATGGAGTCGGAGCGGCCGATGGACCGGCTGGTCTGCGGCGACGTCGGCTTCGGCAAGACCGAGGTGGCGCTGCGGGCCGCGGTCAAGGCCGCCTCCGACGGCAAGCAGGTGATGGTCCTGGTGCCGACGACGATCCTCGCCCAGCAGCACTTCGGCACCTTCCGCGAGCGGATGGCCGACCTGCCGTTCCGGGTCGAGGGGGTCTCCCGCCTGCGCCCGGCGGCCGAGGTCAAAGCCGTCCTCAAAGACTTCGAGGCGGGCAAGGTCGACGTCCTGATCGGCACCCACCGGCTGCTCTCCCGCGACGTCCGCGCCAAGGAGCTCGGCCTCGTCGTCGTCGACGAGGAGCAGCGCTTCGGGGTCAAGCAGAAGGAGCTGCTGCGGCAGCTGAAGCTGAAGGTCGACGTGCTGGCGCTCTCGGCGACGCCGATCCCGCGCACCCTGCAGATGAGCCTGGCCGGCCTGCGCGACATCTCGGTGATCGAGACGCCGCCGGAGGGCCGCCGCCCGGTCCGCACCTACGTCGGCCCCTACGACGAGGACCTGGTCGCCAAGGCGATCCGCCGCGAGGTCGAGCGCAAGGGCCAGGCCTTCGTGCTCCACAACCGGATCGACTCGCTGCTGGAGACGACGGCGCGGCTGAAGGCGCTGGTGCCCGACGCCCGCTTCCTCGAAGCCCACGGGCAGATGGACGAGGGCACGCTGGAGAAGACGATGCTGGCCTTCCTGCGCGGCGAGGCCGACTGCCTGGTGACGACGACGATCATCGAGTCCGGCCTCGACATCCCGACCGCGAACACGCTGATCGTCGAGCGCGCCGACCAGCTCGGCCTCTCCCAGGCCTACCAGATCCGCGGCCGGGTCGGCCGCTCTCGCGAGCGCGCCTTCGCCTACCTGCTCTACCCCTCGGCCGAGGCGCTGACCGAGGAGGCTGCGGCGCGGCTCTCGACCCTCGCCGACCACACCGAGCTCGGCTCCGGCTTCCGGATCGCGATGCGGGACCTCGACATCCGCGGCGCCGGCAACCTGCTCGGCGACGAGCAGTCCGGCCACGTCGCCGCGGTCGGCTTCGAGCTCTACTGCCAGATGATCGACGAGGCCGTCGCCGAGGCGGGGGAGGGGGACGAGGAGCGGGAGGAGGCGCCCGAGCCGGTGCGGCTCGACGTCCCGGTCGACGCCTACCTGCCGGCGACCTTCGTCCCCTTCGAGGCGGCGAAGATCGACATCCACCGCCGCATCGTCGCCGCCCGCGAGACCGGCCAGCTGCGGGCGATCCGCGACGAGCTCGAGGACCGGATGATGACGTTCCTGCGCGGCGAGGCCGACGTGCTCGTGTGCACGAGCATCATCGAGTCGGGGATCGACATCCCGCAGGCCAACACGCTGATCGTCGAGCGCGCCGACATGTTCGGCCTGAGCCAGCTCTACCAGATCCGCGGGCGGGTCGGCCGCAGCCGCGAGCGCGCCTACGCGTACCTCCTCTACCCGAGCGCGGCGGCGCTGACCGAGGAGGCCGCCAACCGCCTGTCCGCGCTGTCGGACTACACCGAGCTCGGCGCGGGCTTCAAGGTCGCGATGCGCGACCTCGAGCTGCGCGGTGCCGGCAACCTGCTCGGCGACGAGCAGTCGGGCCACGTCGCCGCGCTCGGCTTCGAGCTGTACATGCAGATGCTCGACGAGGCGGTCGGCGCGATGGCCGAGGACGGCGACCGCGAGGACATGCCGGAGCCCGTCCGGCTCGACGTCAACGTCGATGCCTACGTCCCCGCCGACTACATCCCCTACGAGCAGGCCAAGGTCGACGTCCACCGCCGGATCGCCGGCGCGCGCGAGGTCGCCGAGTTGCAGGAGCTGCGCGCGGAACTCACCGATCGGTTCGGGGACATCCC
>DASZDI010000340.1:0-2845 GCA_035942135.1 Solirubrobacterales bacterium
CAAGGAATCGACGACATTCGCGAAGTGCTCCCAGTACGCCGCTCCGGGCGAGCCCGCGACGTCCACGCGCATGCCCGCGAAGTAGAGGTCAGGGGCGACGCTTTCCAGCAGGAGACGCGCCTCGCTGGCGAGCATGTACTCGGTCAGCTCCTCTTTTGCCGGGTCCTGCAGCCAGCGCAGCAGCAGCCGTAGCGCCGAGAACATCTGCGGCCAGTCGACGTGCTCTGGCAGTCGCTCCACCTCGAGCAGGGCCGCCCAGCGTTCGAGCGGAACCGAGACCCGCTGCTCGTTGCCGATAGTGCTCGTCTCGACCACTCCCGCCGCACGCAGGCCGGCGAGCGCCTCCTGCACGTTGCGCTTCGCATAACCCGTCGAGGCGGCGAGCGCCGCCACCGAGTGGTGCGGCGCCTGACCGCCGAGCAGCACCCGGACCACCTCAGCGCGGGCGCCGACCCCGAGCAGACTGCGCAGCCGGAAGGCGAAGTTGATCGGGGCCGACATGTCGGGAGAGCCGGAGCGTCCCTGGAACTCGCCGAGCGGCTTCAGGAAGCCGAACTCCGAGAAGGCGGGGTCGGGTTCGTCGACCCTGGGGCTGAGGCGACGGTAGAAGAGCTGGGGCGGCGCTTCTCGTGCGACCGGCCGCTCCCCTTGGAAGCGCTGACGTTTGCGCAGGCGCCCGGCCGCGGCAAGCGTCGCCCCCACCAGTGCCCGGTCGGCCTCGTCGACGCAGAGGTTGCGCAGTCGCTGCACGCTGAGGAGCCGCTCGTTGACGACGAGCCAGTCGAAGACCTCGTCGAACAGGCGCGGTTCGTCCCGCCCTACCTCGAGGGTGAGGAGCAGCAGCGCCTCGGGGTCTGCCGCCCAGGGATCGTCACCGGTCGGCGCGGCGGAGATTCCCATCTGGCTCCACCGGCCCCAGGCGAACTCGACCAGGCGCGAGGAAAACCGCTCGCTAAGTTCGGAGATCCGCATCCTCTACTCCCAGGTGGGCGAGGGTGCCGCGCAGCTCCTGCTCGAAGCCCTCGGAAGGATCGTGAGTACGAGCCCATCGCGCCGCGGCCACAAGCTCGCCTTCGCTCGGCTCCAGCGCCCGCAGATCGGCCTCGTGTTTGCCCGGTCCCAGGTCCACGAGGGCATAGAGCTTGAGGTGGACCTGGTCGAAGCGGGAGGCGAAGTGGACCGTCAGCCCCTCGCCGTAGCCACGCGTCTGCACCCGCCCCAGGAAGCCCTCGGGCAGCTCGAAGTCGAGCAGATCGGTCGGCCCGGGATTGAGCCAGTCGGACTCGAGGGAGAAGTCGCGGGCGACCCGCTCCCCCGCGACGAGCAGCGGCGAGGGCAGAGGGTCGGCGGTGTCGAGCCCCTCGCCTGACTTCAGTGCGACGATGTCGACGTCTCTGGTTACCCGCTCGATCGCGCCGAGCACGAGCAGGCCCGAGCCGCCGACGACGACGATCTCGAAGCGCTCCCCCGCAGCCGCCAGGTGCTCGCCCAAGGCGGCAAGGACTTCGTCTACAACCTCGGGTGATGCGATGTCAGTCATCTCGGATCAGGATGTTAGACATCGCCCACAGAGTTGGTGCAACTTGAGCTGCAGGTTCCGACCCTTGTTAGTCCTGCCCCGCCTTCGCCAGAGCGGGGCCTCCTCCCACCCAGACCGTCTCGCGCTGCAGGGGGATCGGGGTTCCGTGGCGGTCGACGCCGGTGACCGCGACCTCCGGGGAGCCGATCATCAGGTCGAGGTGGTGGTCGCTGGCGTTGGCGGTCTCGCGGCTGGAGGAGGGGATCAGGGCGGGGAAGCCGTAGCCGAGGGCGATGTGGGAGGCGGCGTTCTCGTCGAGGAGGATCTCGCCGAAGGTCTGGCCGAGGTGGGCGACGCGGCTCTCGGCGTCGACCAGGGCGAGCTCGCCGAGGCGGGCGGTGCCGTCGTCGCGGGCGACGAACTCGCGCAGGGCCTCGGCCTCGGGCGGGCCGTCGATCTCGACCACGCAGCCCTCCTGGAAGCGGAGGCTGACGTCGGGGATCCGCCGGCCGCCGATCACGACCGGGCGGGTGAGGCGGACGTGGCCGTCGACCCGGGCGGAGTCGGGGGTCGTGTAGACCTCCTCGGTCGGCAGGTTGGGGACGAAGGCGACGCCGCCGGGCGTGACCATCTCCGCCCGCTCCCAGCGCACCCCCTCCATCAGCCCGATCGTCAGGTCGGTGCCCGGCCCCTCGAAGCGGACCGCGCGCAGCTCCTGCGCCGTCAGCCAGGCGGCGCGGTCGCGCAGCGCCGCGAGGAGCTCCTCCCAGGCCCTCGCCGGGAACGGCATGTCGAGCCGGCAGATATGGGCGATGTCGGCCCAGAGCGCCGCCAGCGCCTCGTCGATCGGCAGCTGCGGCCGCAGTTCCGCCGCCCAGCCTTTCGTCGCGCCGGGCACGATCGTCCAGTTGATCGCGCGGGTTGCGTCGCGCCACTCGGCGCTCGGCCCCTGGCTGGCGAGGGCGACCCGGCGCGGGTCGAGTCCGTCGAAGAGGCCCGGGCAGGTCGGCCCGGTGACGAGGATGCTGGCGCCGCCGCGGGCGGCCAGGTCTCGCACCCGCTCGGCCTCCCAGCGCGGCACGTGGTCGAGGCTCTCCCGCGGAGCGGCGTCGATCCGCGCCGCCTGGACCAACGGGTCGGTGATCTCGACGTCGACGAACTCCGCCCCCCGGGCGTAGGCGGCGGCGGCGATCGCCCGCACCGTCTCCAGGTGCCCGGTCTCACCGGAGACCTCGACGTGCTGGCCCGGCTGGCCGTCGGCGCCGACGCCGACGGCGAGCTCGGCCAGGGCCTTGACCACGTCGGCGTTGCGCCCCACCCCCCACT
>DASZDI010000341.1:0-1901 GCA_035942135.1 Solirubrobacterales bacterium
ACCCTGAGGACGTGAAAAAGGTCTTCACCGCCGGCGACGCGGTCGGGGTCGCGGTCGCCAACCCGATGCTGGGGCCGGTACTCGGGCCGCGCTCGGTGATGCTGCTGGAAGAACCGGAGCACATGGTCCACCGCAAACGGATGCTGCCCCACTTCCACGGCCAGGCGATCGTCAACGACGCGGCGATGATGGCCGAGGTCGCCGAGCGCGAGATCGACGGCTGGCCGGTCGAAGAGCCGTTCGCGCTGTGGCCGCGAATGCAGGAGGTGACCAAGGAAGTGGTGATGCGGGCGGTCTTCGGCGAGGACGAGGGCCGGCTCGACGAGATGCGCGAGCGGCTGCGGCGGCTGACCGAGTGGATGAACGGGCCCCGCAACCTCACCCTGCTCGCGCTCATCGGCCCCGACCGGCTGGTCCGCACCCGCGGCTACCGCGAGGCGATGGAGCCGGTCGAGGAAGCGGTGCTGGCCGAGGCCCGCCGCCGCCGTCTCGCCGGCCCGGACCCCGAGCGGGCCGACGTCGTCGCGATGCTGGCCCACGCGCCCTACGAGGACGGCTCGCTCCCGGACGAGATGGAACTTCGCGACGAATTGCTGACGATGCTCACCGACGGCCCCACCTCCACCTCGCTCGCCTGGACGCTCGAGCGCCTGCTGCGCAACCCGGACAAGATGGAGCGGGCCACCGAGGAGGCCCTTGCCGGGAAGGACATGACCTACATCGGCGCGGTGATCAAGGAGACGCTGCGGATGCGCCCGCCGGTGCAGGTGGTGGTGCGGCGGCTGCTGGCGCCGATGCGCCTGGGCGGCTACGACCTCCCGGCCGGCACGGTCGTCGCCCCCTGCCTCAACCTGATCCACCGCGACGGCAGGTACTACGAGGAGCCGGACCGGTTCATGCCCGAGCGCTTCCTCGGCAAGCAGCCGGGCACCTACAACTGGATCCCCTTCGGCGGCGGCGTCCGCCGCTGTCTCGCCGCCAGCTACGCGGAAATGGAGATGAAACAGGTGCTGCGGACGATTCTCAGGCGGGTCGAGCTGCGCCCCGCCTCGCAGCGCTCGGAGCGGATGCGGAAAAGCGCGATCTCCTTCAGCCCCGACCAGAGCGGCCTGGTCATCGCCGAACCCCGAGAGACCGAGCCGGCCGGGTCGCCGACCCTGGCGCCGGTCTAGGAGAGGAAGCATGAGCGACAGCGACATCCTCATCGTCGGCGCAGGCGCCAAGGCCGCCGCGCTCGCCGCCAAGGTCCACACGATCAACACCCTCGGCCTCGGCGAGATCACGATGACCGTGATCGAGAAAACCGAGCCCGCCGCCTCCTGGAAGGGGCGCAACGGGATGACCTCCGGCGAGGAGCCGCTGGCGATCCCGCCGATCAAGGACGTCGGCTTCCCGTACCAGAGCTCACGTCAGTTCGGCGAGCTCGGCGACGCGATCGACGCGGCGCTGCTGCCGTTCACCTGGCAGCGCTTCGCGATGGAGCGGCACGAGTACGCGGCCTGGGTCAACTCCGGGTCCCCGTCGGTGATGCACCGCGACTACGGCGAGTACCTCAGCTGGGTGCTGGAACGGGCGACCGAGGGCGTCGCCGTCTACGACGGTCGGGTGACCGAGGTCTCCCTGGCCGAGGACCACGACCGCTGGCAGGTCGAGGTCGCCGAGCGCGGCCGCCCCGAGGACCCCGAGCGGCACGCCGGCCGCTCCCTCGTCCTCACCGGGCCCGGCGTCCACCGCCACTTCCCGCACGACCCGGAGGTCGAGTCGCGCGTCTTCCACTGCGACAGCCGGCGTGAGGAATTCGCCCGCGTGCCGGAGGACGAGCCGGTCGAGATCGCGATCATCGGGGGAGGGGAGAGCGCCCTCAGCGCCCTCGTCTTCCTCCGTGACCTGCGGCCCCAGGC
>DASZDI010000342.1:0-6004 GCA_035942135.1 Solirubrobacterales bacterium
GGCGAGCTGCTCGGGGCTCGGCGGCCCCGTCTTCAGCCCGATAGCCGGCGCCGCGAGAGCCAGCAGCACCGCCCCGATCAGCAGGGTCGCCACCGCCGGCTTCTTCAGCGCCCCGCCGACCAGCGTCATCAGCCGCGAGCGGCCCCCCGCCGGAGCGGTGCGGCCGAGCCGCCAGCGGTCGACGTTCGGCCCCAGCAGGGTGAGGATCGCCGGGCCGACCACCGTCGCGACGAGGACGCTGAGGATCACCACCATGCAGACCGTCCCGGCCAGGGAGGCGAGCAGCGAGCCCGGCAGGATGAAGAGGGAGACGATCATCGAGAGCAGCAGCGTGCTGCCGGCGAAGGCCACCGTCCGCCCCGCGTGGCGGCGGGTCAGCCGCGCCGCCTCGACCCGGTCGGCCCCCCCGGCAAGCTCCTCGCGGAAGCGAGAGACCATCAGCAGCGCGTAGTCGACCCCCAGCGCCAGCCCCATCATCGAGCAGACCGTGACCGCGAAGGCGTCGATCTCGAACCAGCCGGTGAAGAAGTAGAGGATCCCGCGCGAGGCGAGTACGGTTACCGCACCGAAGACGAGCGGGATCGCCGCCGCGATCGGCGAGCGGAAGACGAGCAGGAGGATGACCAGCAGGAACGGCAACGCGATCATCTCGCCGCGTTTGCTGGCCTCGAGGTTGTCCTCCTGGATCGCCCGCGAGAGGCTCGCGTAGCCGGTCTGGGTGGCGTCGACCGGCGGCCGGATCTCCCGCTCGAGCACGCGTTCGAGGTGGGGCACGGACTCGTTGACGGCGGTGCGGGTGTCGACGTGGAAGTCGGCGAGGATCAGCGCCTTGCGCGGGGACGGGCGCAGGCGAGCGACCGAGCCGAAGTCCCAGGGCGAGAGCGTCGTCACCCGCGGGTCCCGGCGCAGGGCGCGGATCAGCTCCGGGCCCTGACGGTCGATCGCCGCGGCCGGGCCGCGGAGGAGGATCGCGAAGGGCGCCGTCTCGCCGAAGTGCTGGCGGAGGATCTCGTTGCTGCGCGCGGATTCGGTGCCGGGGACGTCGAGCGTGGTCGGGTCGAGCCGGTCCTCGGTCCCGGTCCCGATCACGCCGAGGGCGATCAGCAGCACCGCCGCCAGCGCGATCACGGCGCGCGGGTAGCGCAGCAGCAACGGCTGGTCGCTCCGCGGTCCCTTCCTCGGGGAACGTCTCCGCCCCCTGCCGATCCTCCTTCCCACGACTGGTAGTTTGGCGGTAAGGGCTACGGGAGGGAGAGAACGGTGCGGAAGACTCTGTTAAGAGCGAACTTGTTGGCTTTGGCGGTGGTGCTGGTCGCCGCGGGCTCGGCGCTGGCGATCACGCTGCGGGCCTCGAACCTGGTGATCACCACGGACGGCGGGTTCACGCCGACGACGCTGCCGAAGAAGGGGTACGCGCCGATCAAGCTGCACGGCTTCGGCAAGATCGCCACCGACGACGGCTCGTTGCCGCCGGTCCTGGAAACGGTGACGATCTGGTTCGACAAGCACGGCGAAGTCGAGACGCGCGGGCTGCCGATCTGCACCCCCGCCAAACTGGCGGCGACGACCGTCCCGCAGGCGCGCAAGCTCTGCCCCGGCTCGATCGTCGGCAAGGGGCTCGGCAAAGCCGTCGTCGACTTCCCCGAACAGCCGCCGATCCCGGCCTCCTCGGCGATCACCCTCTTCAACGCGGCGCCGAAGGGCCGCAACCCGACCCTGCTCGCTCACGCCCACCTGACGGTGCCGGCCCCGACCACCTTCGTCGTCCCGATCGAGATCCAGCGGGTCAACGACGGCCGCTACGGCTTCAAGACGGTGGCGAAGATCCCGCGGATCGCCGGCGGCTACGGGATCCCGCTCTACGCGCGGCTGACCGTCGGGCGCACCTGGAAGTTCAAGGGCAAGACGCTGAGCTACGCCAACGCCGGCTGCCCCGACGGGCGCCTCCAGGCCAAAGGCCAGTTCCGCTTCAAAGACGACACCTTTTTGCAGGGTTCCGTGTTCAAAAGGTGTCAGGGGAAGTGATCGAGGGCATCAGCGTGAGGAGACGCGATGAAGGGACCGTTCCGTAGAGCTGCCGTACTCGCCGCCGTCCTGGCGGTCGGCGCCTGTGCCACGGCCTACGCGGTCGTCGCCGAAATCGGCCCGACCTTCGTCAGCGCGACGGCGACGATGCAGCCGCGCGAGCTGCCGAAGCGCGGCGGCGCGCCGATCACCCTGACCAGCATCACCAGGGTCGGGACCAGGGACGGCTCCACCCCGCCGACCTTGAAAACGCTGGAGTTCCTCGTCGACAAGCACGGCCACGTCGACGCCAGGGGGCTGCCGGTCTGCACGACGGCGAAGCTGGAGGGCACCACCCCCGGCCAGGCGCGCAGGCGCTGCAAGGGCGCGCTCGTCGGCAAGGGGGTCGGCAAGGCCCTGGTGACGCTGCCCGGCCGCGCCTCGTTCCGGATCAGCTCCCCCCTCTCCTTCTTCAACGGGCCGCGCAGCGGCGGCCGGCCGACCCTGATCGCCCACGCCTACGAGACGGTGCCGGTGGCGAACACGCTGCTGGTCCCGATCGTGATCGAACGGGTCTCCTCGGGCCGCTACGGCTACCGCGTCCGGGTCGAGATGCCGGAGGTCGCCGGCGGCTACGGGGCGCCCACCCTCGCCGAAGCGAGCATCGGCGTGACCCGCGTGCGCAACGGCAGGAAGGTCGGCTACCTCAACGCCTACTGCTCGGGCGGTCGGCTCCAGGTCGACGGCTCGGTCAGCTTCACCAACGGCGACTTCTTCCCCGCGACGCTGACCTCGCCGTGCCACTTGCCAAGGTAGCCAAGCTCGGGCTGGTCGCCCTCGTCGTCGCGGCGCTCGGCGCCGGCGCTGCCCCGGGGGCGCTGGTCGAAGTGAACGACCTCGTCCTGCGGGCCGACGGCGGCTTCCAGCCGCAAACGCTGCCGCGGCGCAGCTTCGCGCCGATCGAGTTCCAGGGCCGGGTCGACATCGCCGCCAAAGGCGGCGGCAGGCCCTCGCCGCTGAAGCAGGCGCTGATCGACTTCGACCGCGACGGGCGTCTCAGCGTCGGCGGCCTGCCGACCTGCGCGCCGGAGTCGATCGCCGAAGCGAGCACCGAGGAGGCGCGGCGGCGCTGCCGGGCGGCGATCGTCGGCAGTGGCCGCGTCGAGGCGCTGGTCGCGCTCGCGAGCGGGCCCGTGCCGGCGAGCTCGCCGCTGACGATCTTCAACGGCCCCCGCCTCGAGGGGATGCCGACCGCGATCCTCCACGCCCGCACCACCGTCCCCGGCACCCAGACCTACGCGATCGTCGTCCCGATCGAAAAGCGGCGCGGCGGCTTCCGCTACCGGGCCCGGCTCGACCTCCCCCCGATCGCCGCCGGCCTCGGCGCGATCACCCACCTCGACGTCGAGATCGGGCGCCGCTACCGCGCCGGCGGCAAAGCCCGCAGCTACGTCTCGGCCCGCTGCAGCGACAACATCCTCCAGACCCACGGCCGCTTCAGCTTCGAAGACGGCACCGTGATCGACGGCCTCGTCGAAAAGTACTGCCGCGACAAGTAGCGCCGACCCACCCGAGCCCCCGACCTTCCTATAATCGCCCGTCCACGGGCCGTTAGCTCAGTTGGTAGAGCAGGAGACTCTTAATCTCAAGGTCGAAGGTTCGAGCCCTTCACGGCCCATCGAACAGCAGGGGGAGCAGGTGACCTCTGACGCAGTCCCGCGCCTCGTCCAAGGTCATTCCCACTCCGGTGAATTTGATCCTCCCGGTCTTCAGGTCTCGATCCCGGTTCAACGGACCGAAGTAGCCGGAGGGCTCGGCAAGCGGCTCTCGCAGGTCGGCAGCTCCGTGAGACCGAGACGCCTTCGCTAAAGAGGCTGATCCCTAGCTGAAACTGCTTTTTTCTCTTGACTTTTTTACAAGAGATGTAATTCGTGCGGCTTTAGTCGCAGAATCTGCGGTCTTACGACGAACTTGTTCTTATTCCGTCAGTCCGCCGCCGCCGAGGGAGCCGCCGAAGGGGTTCGACGGGTTTTCCAGGCTTTCGGGGGTCGGTTCGCCGCCGGCGGGGGCGGGGGCGGCTCCGCCTTGCTGCTGTTTTTCAGCCTGCTTGATCGATTTGAGGAATTTTTCGGCGCGGCCCTTCGCTTCGCCGAGCGAGGTTTCGAGGCTTTCGCGTTCGAATTTGGTTTTGGCCAGTTTCTTCGCTTCCTCGCGGGCTTTTTCGCCCCCCTCGATGTCGCCGGTGAAGTAGGTGTAGAGGGCGAGGGTGCTGAGCGAGTTCAACGTCGGCCGCTGCTCGGCGACGATCTTCTGCGCTTCCGCCGCGGCCTCGATGTTGGATTTCGATTCGAGCAGGTTGCGCGAGTTTTCCGCCAGCCTGACGAAGGTCGGCGCCACCAGCTGGGCCAGCCCGGCGGTCGGCTCCTCGGTCGCTTTGAGGTAGTCCGACCAGGTCGCGCTCGCTTTCTGGAACTCCTGGAACGCTTCCAGGGTCATGATCTGCTGGCCGTTGGGTTCCACCCGGACCAGGGCGTTGCCGGTGTTGATCTGCGCCCGCGTCATCGCCAGCAGCAGGTCGGGGTCTTCCGGGTCTTTTCTCAGTTTGACCTGGATCCGTTCCTGCTGTTCTTCGAACGGCTCGGCGGCGTCGCCGGTGGTCTGCTGGTTGAAGATTTCGCCGATGTTGAACGGGCCGACGGTGAGGAAGAGGCTCGCGCCCATCAGGATCGCGAGGATCGCATAGGCGACTTTGACAACGTTCCTGCGCCGTCCGCGGATGTCGAACAACATCCTGTTCTCCTTGTCGCCTGACGCCATCTCGCCTCTCTCCCTACTCCTGCGGGGAGGGTTGAGCCACTCCCCCGCTCCGTCCCGGCCGACCCAGGACGCGTGCGAGCAAGATACTCAACTCATACAGAACAAGCAGCGGAACCATCTCGATCAGCATCGTGATCGGGTCGACTCCGGGCAGCATCGCGGCCAGGACCGCCATCCCCAGGTAGGCGTAGCGACGGTTCTCGCGCAGCTGATCGACGCGGACGATCCCGAGTCGGGTGACCGCCAGGATCGCCAGCGGCATCTGGAAGAGCAGCCCGCAGGCGATCTCGGTCATCGAGAAGAAGCCGTAGTACTCGCGGGCGCGGAGCTGGATGTTGAACTGGTCGTCGTTGAAGTCGAGGAGGAAGTTGACGGCGGCCGGCATCACCACGAAGTAGGCGAAGGCGATGCCGGCGAGGAAGAGGATCGGGAAGAGCAGCAGGATCGGCAGCACCGTCCGCCGCTCGGCCTGGCTGAAGGCCGGGAGGATGTAGGCATAGAGCTGCCAGAGGACGATCGGCAGCGAGAGCACGATCGCCCCGTAGGCGGAGACGGTGAGGGTCGTGGTGAAGGGCTCGGTGACCCCGAAGGTGGTGAGCTGGTCGCGGTCGTCCGGCAGCGGGCCGGCGGCGAGGTCGAGGAGGAGCTGGTTCTGCCAGAAGCAGAGCGCCAGGGCGACGCCGAAGACGAGGATGCAGACGATCAGCCGGGTCCGCAGCTCGTCGAGGTGCTCGACGAGGGTGAGGCGATCCTCGTGGGAGACCGCCTTGACGCGGCGGGCCATCCTCCGCGGCCTCAGCTGGACTTGTTGCGGAGAACTTCCCCGTCGGCGGGATCGCCGTGGACCTTCGCCGACTCCTCGGCGACGACCGGCTCGGAGGAGGCGAGCCGGGGCTTGTCGACCTCGTCGTCATGGTCGTGGTCACCGCCGATCGAGCCTTTGAACTCGCGGATCCCGCGCCCGAGGCTGCGGCCGAGCTCCGGCAGGCGTTTGGGGCCGAAGACCAGCAGGGCGATGATGAGGACGATTGCGATCTCTGGAAGTCCGATGTTTCCTGGCATCTTGTCCATGGTAACGGGGCGGGTCGGCGATCGGATCAGCCCGGGGCAGGGTTTCGATCTCCTGGTGTGGGGTTTCTGAGGGCCAGATGAGGCGAATTACGGATCACCAGGTCCTCCTCTG
>DASZDI010000343.1:0-1754 GCA_035942135.1 Solirubrobacterales bacterium
ACCCTGGAGAACGAACAGTACGGCGCGGAACTCGACCTGAAACTCGCAGAGAAAGCCGACGACGAGCGCCTGGCCGAGGAGCCGCAGAAACGGCTCGACGAGATCAACGCCAAACTGAAACTTCTCGACGACGAGGAAGCCGGGATCGGGTGACCGTCGGGCTGGTCATCGGCGGCTTCCTCCTGACGTGGGCGGGAGTCTTCACCGGCGGCGCCGTCGGGCTTTGGCGGGACCGTGATGCTGCGCGCCGGCGCCGGCGGCTGCGGTCCCGCCGTCTTCGCCGGGAAGGGCTGACGGGATGAGCGGCGGCAGCTTCAACTACCTTTACGTCAACGGGAAGCCGGAAGTCCCCGGGGAGTTGGTCCGCATGGCTGAAGAAGCCGAAGCGTTGGGTTTCGAGCGTGGCGCTGCCGCGCTGCATCGCATGATCGAAGCCGTCGCGAAGGTAGTCGGCCAGTGGGGCGACCTCGAGGAGTTCATGGTCGCCTTCGAGTGGATGGTCTCGGCCGACTGGAGCCGCGACACTGCCCGCGAGGCCGAGCGCAGACTGCCCGAGCAGATCAAGGTCGTGAAGACGGCCGCCGACCTCGAGGCGATGAAGGCATGAGCACGGCCTACGATCAGGACTTCCTCACCGACTACAAGGTGAAGGCGTTGATCGGGATGTCGGCGCGCACTCCGCTCGCGCAGATGACGGTGACCGACCTGACCGACGCATCGCTGCCCCGAAGCGTGCGCAAGAGGGTGGCGCGCCGTCGCCGTCGCTGGCGGCCACGGCGCCGCCGTAGGCATGGAAGGCCGCGGGGACGATGACCGAGCCGCGGGAAATGACGGCTGAGGAGCAGAGGGCGGTCAACCGCGTGGAGCGCGCCATCCGGGCTCTGCCGAAGTCGATCACCCTCTACTTCCACGGCCCGGATGCCTCGGTGCTCGACTGCAACGTGGAACACCGCAGTTCAGCCGACCCGATCCAGGAGAACAACATCGGGGGCATCGAGACGCCCCGCTGCAAGGCCGGTGACTGGTAGATGAAGGCCATCCTGCGAGACGCCAGCGACTTCCGGACTCACCGGCAGACGGTCACCGCCAACCCCGACACCTTCCACATCCCGAAGTACCACATCGCTGTGCCGCTCGGGGAGCCACCGACGCCCGACAGCACGCAGTACTACGACACCGCCTGCGGTCGGCCCGCTGATGAGACCTCTGTGGAAGACCCGGCAAACGTCATCGAGCGGCGCCGGTGCCAGCGGCCGGGGTGCCGCCAAGGATGGGCCGCACTGGACAAGGAGGCAGGATGAGCGAACGCACCACCGACCACGGCAGCCCCACCGCCAGCGACTGGCTGGTCTCACACACCGGCGGCGGCTACTACGTCGCCGAAGGCCGCACGGTGTGGTGGACCCACGGCCTCGAGGACGCCGCCACCTTCGACGAGGACCGGGCCAAGGCTCTAGCCCGCGACCTCGAGGAACGGCTGCCCGACAAGGACATCGCGCCCTTCGGCACCTACATCTCGGCGGTGCCGAAGAACCCGCCGGCCGGGACGGGAGTGAGGATCATCCGCCTCGGCTGCTCCTTCACCTGGGGACCCGAGAAGGGCTGGACCAAAGACGCGGGGGCGTCGCTTAGCAAGCTGGACAGCATCCAGACGGCCGCGCAGAAACTGGTCGAGGAACACCCCGGCTTGCGGGTGACCAGCAGCCACGGCGGGCGCGTGGGCAGCGGGAACCGCGTAGCGGGCTGGTCAGGCG
>DASZDI010000344.1:0-3444 GCA_035942135.1 Solirubrobacterales bacterium
CGGCGGCCCGTCGGCGGGCTGCTCGATCGGCGCGTCCTGGTGGGCGTGGTCGGCGAATTTCGGGAAGCGGTCGAGGAAGACCAGCTTCCTGGTCCCGATCGGGCCGTTCCTGTGCTTGGCGATGATCAGGTCGGCAAGGCCGTCGGGCTCCTCGTCGGGGTCGCGGTAGTAGTCCTCGCGGTAGAGGAAGGCGACGACGTCGGCGTCCTGCTCGATCTGCCCGGACTCGCGCAGGTCGGAGAGCTGCGGCTTCGGCGGCGTCCGCTGCTCCGGGGCGCGCGAGAGCTGCGAGATCGCCACGACCGGCACCTCGAGCTCACGGGCGAGGATCTTCAGCCCGCGGCTGATCTGGCCGACCTGCTCGACCCGGTTGGCGCGGTGGTCGTCGGAGCGCATCAGCTGCATGTAGTCGAGGATGATCAGGCCGAGGCCGCCGCGCTCCTGTTCCTGGGCGTGCAGCCGCCGCGCCTTCGCCCGCAGGTCGAGGATGCCGAGGTCGGAGGAGTCGTCGAACCAGAGCGGCGCCGTCTCCAGCTCGTTGCAGGCCCGCACCACCTTCGGCCAGTCGCGCTGGTTGACCTGCCCCTTGCGCAGCTTGTCGCCGCCGATCCGCGCCCGGCAGGCGATGAACCTCTGCGCGAGCTCCACCTCGGACATCTCGAGCGAGAAGAAGGCGACCGGGAGCTGGCGCTTGACGGCGACGTTTTCGGCGATGTTGGCGACGAGCGCGCTCTTGCCCATCGCCGGACGGGCGGCGACGATGATCAGGTTGCCGGGCTGGAAGCCGCCGGTGACGGCGTCGATGTCGCGGAAGCCGGAGGGGGTGCCGGTCAGCTCGGTCTCCCCGGTGGAGAGCTTCTCCAGCCGGTCGACCTCGTCGTGGAGGATGTCGGCAAGCCGTTTGAAGTCGCTCGCCTGCTCTTTGTGGGCGACTTCGAAGAGCAGTTTCTCGGCCCGCTCGGAGAGCTCCCGCGGCTCGCCGTCGCGCTCGTTGACCCAGCCCTGGATCTCCTGCCCGGCGCCGAGCAGCCGCCGCAGCAGCGAGTTCTGCTGGACGATCTCCGCGTAGTGCTTGGCGTTGCCCGCCGCGGGCACCTTCGCCGCCAGCTCGGAGACGTAGTGTTTGCCCCCGGCCGCGTCGATCTTGTTGCGCTGGGTCAGCGCCTCGCCGACGCTGAGCTCGTCGACCGGCTTCGAGGCGGCGTAGAGGTCGTGGATGACCTCGAAGATCGCCCGGTGCTTGTCGAGGTAGAAGTCGAGCGCGTTCAGCTTCACCTCGGCGATCACCCGCGTCAGCGTCGGCTCGGCGACCAGCATCGCCCCGAGCACCGACTCCTCGGCCTCGATGTTCTGCGGCGGGACGTGGGGCGTTGGCGGCTGCGGCATAGAAATCAGTGTGGAGAGGGGGACGGCGGGAGACCAGGCAAACCTAGACAAACCTAGGAGCCGCCGGAGGGGCTGAGACCGCGGTTAAACGAGGGACTTGGGTATTTGCGTCAACTCGTCAAGCGACTGCGTCGCTGAGGACTGCGGAAGTCAGCCGCAGGGGCCCGTCGGGGGCTGCGTCGGCGCCATCGTCCTCCAGGTAGAGCTCGATCCCCTCCCGAAGCGAATCGAAGAGCTCGTCCAGCGTGGTGCCCGAGGCGAAGCAGCCCGGCAGGGCGGGAACGTCGGCCCAGTAGGAGCCGTCCTCGAGGCGGATGTTCGCGGTGATCTCCAAGCTCAAGCTCTCCCTGCGCCTCATCTTAGACCCGCCTGACGCAGGATCGCCGCGGTCAAGCCGCGGGAGTAGTCGCGCCCCCGATGCGCCGGAAGCGTGATCGGTCTCCTGCCCTTCTTCGTCATCTTCACCTCGCGATCGTCGCGGGGCGCAGTTGACGTGTGGTGCGCATAAACGAAACTTTGCGCAACCGAGGAGGGACGAAAGTGGGACCTGCGCCGCTAGGCAGTTCCGAAGGAGAGCTGGTGGTGTTGGGAGGGTGGGATCAGGCCTTCCTGCTCTTGGCGCAGCTCGCCGCGGCGGAGCATGCGGAGGGTGAGGATGGCGATGCTGAGGATCGCGGTGGCGCCGAGGCTGAGCTGGACGCTTAGGAGGCCTTCGCGGGTCCAGTAGACGTCGCGGAGGTCGAGGAGGAGGGCGGCCTCATCGAAGGTGAGGCCGACGCCGACGCCCATCGGCAGCGCCAGCTGCTGCTCGAGCCTGTCGTTGTCGGTGAGGAGGCCGGCGGTGCCGGAGGCGAAGGCGATCAGGATGCCGGGGACGAAGTGGTGGATGTGGCGGCCGCCGATGCTGACGTTGCGGAAGGGGCCCCAGTCGTCGCGGATCGCCAGGGTCGAGAGGCGGACCAGGGCGAAGGAGCCGAGGAAGCCCGCGAGGAGGTTGAAGAGGACGGTTTCGCTGCGGGGCGCTTCTTCGTAGCCGCGGACGGCGACGTTGACGGTGTCGACAGCGGCGGCCGGGGCCGATTCGAGCAGGGCTTCCGGGTCGCGGGCCTCGCTCGCGCGGCGGGCGAACATGCGGCTGAACTGGCCGGCGATGACGGTGCCCGCGGCTGCGAGGGCGACTCCCGCGAGGCCGACGGTCGCCCGCTCGGAGCGAGCCCAGCCGAAACGGGTCCGGGCCTTGGCGCGGCGGGTCAGGCGGGTCGGCAGGCGGGTGGAGCGCACGGTGCCGAGCCTAGAGGGTGGAGCTACTTCTCCTCGCTGATGATCGTCTTGACGGCAGCGGTGGTGCCGTCTTTGAGCTGGATCTCGACCATGAAGGTGCCGAGTTCCCGCAGCGGCTGCTCGAGCTGGACCTGCCGTTTGTCGATCCGCAGGTCGCGGGCCTCGCGCAGGGCATCGACGATCTCCTTCGGGCCGACGGAGCCGAACAGCTTGCCGTCCTCGCCCGCGCGCTGGTGGATCGTCAGCACGGTCTTGCCGAGCAGGCCGGCGGCCTGCGTTTCGCGCTCGGTGCGGAGCTTCTCTTCGCGCTCGGCCACCTCCATGCGCCGTTTCGCCTCCTCCAGCGCTCCGGCGGTGGCGGGCTGGGCCAGCTTGCGCGGGACCAGGTAGTTGCGCAGGTAGCCGGGGGCGACGTCGACGACGTGGCCGCGCTCGCCGAGAGACTCGACGTCTTGAAGCAGGATTGCCTGCGCCATCAGCGCTCTCCGACGTAAGGAAGCAGGGCGATCTCTCGCGCCCGTTTCACTGCTACCGAAAGCTGTCGCTGGTGGCGGCGGGAGAGGCCGGTGACCCGGCGGCCACGCGTCTTCCCCTTGTCGGAGAGGAAGCGCCGCAGCAGGTTCAGGTCCTTGTAGTCGACGACTTCGGCGTTGACCCGCGTGTACTTGCGCGGGCGTGCCCGCTCGGCGCCGCGCCTGCCGCCGCGCCGCGCTCCGGTCGAAGATGAGGACTCACGTGCTCTTGCCATCGGCGCGAGATGCTACAGCCTGACGGCCC
>DASZDI010000345.1:0-4161 GCA_035942135.1 Solirubrobacterales bacterium
ACATCTCGCCTATGGCTCGATGTTGAGTGTCTGGAGAGGTGGCACCCGCCCCTCCTGCACAGCGTCAGCAGTCCCGCAAGCGCTTTAGGAGTTCCGCGCGAGCACGTCCGCGGGGCCCTCTATCCAAATCCGGACGTGATCACCCGGGTGCCACGCAGGGAAGCCGAGGCGGCGGACTTTGACGACAGTGCCCGAGGGCAGCTGCAACTCCACCAGCTGGTCGTGGCCGAAGAAGCTGCGGGAGAGGACGGTCGCCTTTTGGCTGCGACGGTCGGGGGGCTCGATCGTCCCGATGGCGAGGGACTCGGGGCGGACGAGAACGTCGACCTCGCCGGTCAACCCCTCGCGGTTGGGCAGGTTGCCGAGCTCGCATTCGACGGTCCCGTTGTTCGCCTTGCCCGGCAGCACCTCGATCTCGCCGAGGAAGCTCGCGACCCAGCGGGTGGCCGGTCGCGAGTAGACGTCCTCGGGGGTGCCGACCTGCTCGACCCGGCCCTCGTTGACGACGGCGACGACGTCGGCGACGCTGAGCGCCTCCTCCTGGTCGTGGGTGACGAAGACCGAGGTCAGCTTCTGCTCGGCGAGGATCTCGCGGACCTCTTCGCGGACCCGCGCCCGCAGGCCGGCGTCGAGGTTGGAGAAAGGCTCGTCGAGGAGCAGGGCGCGCGGCTCGGCGACCAGCGCCCGCGCCAGCGCCACCCGCTGCTGCTGGCCGCCGGACATCTCGGGCGGGGTGCGCCTGCCGAGGCCGCCGAGGCCGACCGTCTCCAGCGCCGCCTCGACCTTCACCGGGTCGGGTCGGCGGCCGAGGGCGTAGCCGACGTTGGCGGCGCCGTCCATGTGCGGGAAGAGCGCGTAGTCCTGGAAGACCATGCCGATCCGGCGTTTCTCGGCCGGGACCGAGCGGCCGGGGCCCGCGACCTCCTCGCCGCCGATCTCGACGCTGCCGGAGTCGGGGCGCTCGAGCCCGGCGATCAGCCGCAGCGTCGTCGTCTTGCCGCAGCCGCTGGGGCCGAGCAGGGCGCAGGTCGAGCCCTCGGGGACGTCGAGGTCGACCCCGGCGACGGCCTCGACCTCGCCGAAGGACTTGCGCAGCCCGCGCAGGCGCAGGCCGGGGCTCTGTGGGGTGTCTTCGTACTCCATGAGGAGGGGAAGACATAAGATTAGGGCAACCTAACTGCTGCCTCTGTGAGTCACCCCACTCTGAAATCGCCGCGACCGCTCGTCGCCCTGCTCGTCTTCGCCGCCCTCCTCGCGGGCGGCTGCGGCTTCAGCACCGAAGACAGCGGCGGCGGCTCGAACGAGCCGGAGGCCGAAGGCATCACCCTCTACTCGGGCCGGATCCCCGCCGCGATCGGCCCGGCCGTCGACAGCTACGAGGCGAAGGAGAAGCTCGACGTCCAGGTCCGCTTCGCCGAGACCGCCGACCTCGCCGCGACCCTGGTCGAGGAGGGCGACGCCTCCCCCGCCGACGTCTTCTTCGCCCAGGAGCCCGGGGCGATCGCCGCCGTCGCTGAGGCCGGGCTGCTCGCCGAGCTGCCGCAGGACATCCTCGCGAGCGTGCCGCCGCGCTTCCGCGACCCCGCCGGCCGCTGGGTCGGGGTCACCGGCCGCGCCCGCGTCGTCGCCTACAACCGCGACGTCGTCGCCGAGTCGGAGCTGCCGCCCTCGCCGTTCGGCCTCGCCGCGCCGCGGTGGCAGGGCCGGGTCGGCTGGAGCCCCGCCACCTCGAGCATGCAGGAGTACGTGACCGCGCTGCGCGCCAGGTACGGCGACGAGCGGACCAGGCAGTGGCTGGAAGAGATGGTCGACAACGGCGCCGTCTCCTTCCCCGACAACGTCACGATCCGCGACGCCGTCGCCAAAGGCGAGGTCGACGTCGGCCTGATCAACCACTACTACGTCGCCCAGGCGATCGGCGAAGAAGGGGCCGACTACCCGGTCGCGGTCTACTTCCCGCCCGGCGGGCTCGGCTCGCTGATGCTGCTGACCAGCGTCGGCGTGCTTGACTCGAGCGAGCGCAAGGAGGAAGCCTTCGACTTCGTCCGCTCGCTGCTCGCGAAGCAGTCGCAGGCGTTCTTCACCTCCAGCTCGAAGGAGTACCCGCTCGCCCGCACCGCCGCGGCCGACCCCTCGCTGAGCGTCCCGAGCGAGGAGATCCCCGCCTCCGGCAACGACCTCGTCGACCTCAAGGAGCTGCAGGCGACGATCGACCTGATGAAAGAAAGCGGGGCGCTCTAGCCGATGTCCGCGGCGCGCCGAGCGCCGGTCGGGCTGCTCGCGACGGGCGCGCTGATCGGCGCCGCCGCCGTCCTGCCCGCCGTCTACCTCGTCGTCGTGATCGGCGGCGACCTCTCGGCGGCGCTCGACACCGCCCTCTCCTCGCGGGCGCTGGAGACGCTGCTGCGGACCGCGGCGCTGACCGCGGCGGTCGTCGTCGCCTCGGTCGCGATCGCCCTGCCGATCGGCTGGCTGACGGTCCGCACCGACCTCCCCGGCCGCCGCCTCTGGGCCGTCCTCTGCACCCTGCCGCTGGTCATCCCCAGCTACGTCGGCGCCTACCTCCTGGTCGCGGCGCTCGGCCCGAACGGGATGCTCCAGGACGCGCTCGGGGTCGAGCGGCTGCCCTCGATCTACGGCTTCACCGGCGCCTGGCTGGTGCTGACGCTGTTCACCTACCCGCTGGTGCTGATCCCCCTGCGGGCCACCCTGCGGCGGATCGACCCGCAGCTGGAGGACGCCGCGCGGGCGATGGGCCGCTCGCCGCTGGAGGTCTTCCGCACCGTCGTCCTGCCGCAGCTCTGGCCGGTGATTGCCGCCGGCTCGCTGCTCGTCGCGCTCTTCGTCGTCAGCGACTTCGGCGCCGTCTCGATCCTCTGCTTCGACTCCTTCACCAGCGAGATCTACGTCGCCTACCAGTCGAGCTTCGACCGGGTCGCCGCGGCCGCCCTCGGCGCCGTCCTCGTCGTCGCGATGCTGGCCCTGCTCTTCGTCAGCTCGCGCATCCGCGGCTCGAAGACGGTCCACCGCCTCGGCCCCGGGACGCTGCGCCCGACCCGGCCCTATCGCCTCGGCCGCTGGCGCTGGCCCGCCCTCGCCTTCTGCTCGCTGGTCGTGCTGGTCGCCTTCGTGCTGCCGGTCGGGGTGCTGATCTACTGGGCCTCGAAGGGGATCTCCACCGGCAGCACCTCGCTCAACACGATCGCCGCGCTGGGCGGCAACTCGCTGCTGATCGCCGTCTGGGCGGCGGCGCTGGGGGCGGTCGCGGCGCTCGTCGTCGCGGCGCTGGCGGTGCGCTACCCGTCGAAGGCGACGCGGGCGATCGAGCGCCTCTCCCACGCCGGCTACGCCCTGCCGGGGATCCTCGTCGCGCTCGGCCTCGTCTTCTTCGCGACCCGGGCGGTGCCGGCGCTCTACCAGACGATCGCGCTGCTGGTCTTCGCGATCACGATCCACTACCTGCCGCTGGCGATCGGCCCGACCGCGAGCTCTCTGGTCCAGCTCTCGCCGCGGATCGAAGAGGCGGCGCGGGGGATGGGGCGCGGCCCGGCCGAGGTCTTCCGCACGATCACGATCCCGCTCGCCCGCGGCGGCATGATGGCCGGGGCGGCGCTCGTCTTCCTGCACGCGATGAAGGAGCTGACGGTGACGCTGATCCTCTCGCCGATCGGCTTCAAAACGCTGGCGACGGACATCTGGACCCAGACCACCTACGGCTTCTACGAGGCCAGCGCGATCCCGGCCCTGGTCCTGCTCGCGGTCGCCGCGGTGCCGGTCTACCTGTTGAGCGAGCAGGGCGCGGCGCCGCCTTGATCGGGTGAGCGTCGGCCCGCGGTCGGCGGTGGCGGTGGCCCTGGTCCTCGCCGCCGCTTCCCTCGCCCTCCCCTACTTCCCCGTCTACGACCCCTGGGCCTGGCTCGTCTGGGGGCGGGGGCTGATGGATGGCGGCCTGGAGACGGCGGCCGGGCCGTCGTGGAAGCCGCTGCCGGTCCTGATCGACGCGCCGCTCAGCCTGCTCGGCGAGGCGGCGCCGAAGGCGTGGCTGCTGGTCGCGCGGACCGGCTGGATCTGCGCGCCGCTGCTGGCGGGGCTGCTGGCCTGGCGGCTCAGCGGCGCCGGCGCCGGGCGCTGGCGCTGGGTCGCGGCGGCGGTCGCGGCGGC
>DASZDI010000346.1:0-6817 GCA_035942135.1 Solirubrobacterales bacterium
CTGCTGAATTTGATCGTACGGGTGTTTTAGGCAGCGCAAGAACAACGCTTCCACTTTCTCAGTCCGCGCTCTCGTCCGGGGACTTTCGTTCGTCCGGTGGCCTGATCTTGGGAGTGGGTGGCTCTTCGTCAATCGGGAACGAGAGGATTCGCCTCCAAGCCGCCGCTAGCAATGCGACCGCCGCCAACAGCGCTCCACTCGCCGCCGTCACTGCCCTTGCGCCAAATTGCTCGTAATTCAGGATCACGAAGGCGGCGACGATGCACACGATCGGGAGCGTCACCACCGCAACCCACCCCATAGTGAACCGCAGGGTGAACCAACGCTCGCGGTGCCGGTACCACTGGTCGAATGCGATCGCGTCCCGCCGCAGTTGCTCAGCCTGCTCGGCTTGAGAGAACGACTCAGGGGCCTTCATCGACTACCTCGGCAAGGATCTGCTCACACATCCCCCAAAACGGTGAGTCGCGACGAACGAACCAACGAGTCCGCTCCTGCATGGCCCCGTCTTCCATATAGCCGAGCTCGACGAAGTCGAGTAGCTGCGCCCGCACGCGATTTGCCTGCAACTGCACCTGCCAGCCCAACTCCGTCGCGTTGACCGCGTCGCTGGAACCTTGGGCGACCGCGACGGCGACCAGAAGCGTGTCCCGGTTGCCGAACAGCTTCTTTGAATGCTTCCGGGCGCGATCTCGGGCTTTCTCCGAGAGGCGATCGAGGGGGACGTTCAAGATTTTCCTTTCGAAACGAAGCAATAGTGAATCAGGAATATGGAAAAATGACAAAGGAATCCTGATTTCACTCTCGAAAGTGAAGGGTTCCGCTAGGTTTCGCCTCCCCTGCGGGAACGCGAGACACGCAAGGGATCAGCTACTCAGCGCGCGCCGGACAATCCCTGGCCGACGGGCAATCTGTGGCCCGAGGACGAGGGCGAAGAGCGTCAGCGCCAACCAAGGGCGCAGGTGCGGACTGACGCGGTGGATGCGGCCGTCGGGGGCGAGGTCGAAGACCATGGCGTCGGTCATCCGGACCGGGCCGATGCGGGTGTGGCCGAGGGCGACGCGGTGGTCGCCTTCGCCGAGGGTTCGGGTCCAGCGCAGGTCCTTGAGGCTGCCGTAGACGGCGGCGAGCAGGTGTCGGACGTCGTCTTGGCCGCGGAAGACCATGCGGCCGGAGATCGGGGAGACGACTTCGACGTCGGGCGTGAGCGCGCTCATGATCCCGTCGATGTCCCCCGCTTCGGAGGCGGAGAGGTAGCGCTGGACCGGGTCGTCCATGGCGGCAACCCTATTGGCCGCCGCCGGGGCTAGACGGCTCTGGCCGCCTCCGCCGCCGGTTTCACCGCGGGCGGGCCATCGTGGATCTTGCGCTGGGGGTCCTCTTTGTTGGCCTGGCGGACCGCGTCGACGTCGCCGTGGTAGTCGCCCTTGCCGGTCGGGTCGGTCATCGCCAGCGACATCAGCTCGAAGGCGGCGAGGGCGACGTGGGGCACCCACTGGCGGCGGCCCTCCTTGTACTGGCCGGTGACGAAGGGGGTCGCGCCGACGGCGAGGGCGCCGATCGCGTCCAGGGCCAGGTGGGCCTTGAACGGGAGCAGCTTGACGATGCCCAGCGGATAGTTGGTCATCGTGCTGTAGGCGGCGTGGGTGGCGCCGGCGGTGCGGATCTGGCGGGCCGAGCGGGTGCCCTCGACGCCGACGAGCTTCGGCAGGACGGTGGTCAGCGTGGCGCCGGCCATGTAGTCGACGACGCCGTGGAGCGTGGAGTCGACGGGCCTGGGTGAAAAGGGCATCGCTGTCGTTCCTTTCAGGGCTTCAGGGTTTGAGGACGACCTTCACGCAGTCGTCCTGCTTGTGCTTGAAGGTCTCGTAGGCGTTGGGGGCATCTTCGAGCCCGAGCTGGTGGGTGATCACGAAGCTCGGGTCGATGTCGCCGTTGCGGATGTGCTCGTAGAGCGGCTTCAGGTACCTGTGGACGTGGGCCTGACCCGTCCGCAGCTGCAGCCCCTTGTTCATGAAGGCGCCGGTGGGGAACTTGTCCATGATGCCGCCGTAGACGCCCATCACCGAGACGATGCCGCCGGGGCGGCAGGCGAGAATCGCGTCGCGCAGGGCGTGGCCGCGGTCGGACTCCAGGCGCTGCGCCTGTTTGACCCGCTCGACAGCGTGCAGGGCGCCGTGGCCGTGCGAGGCCTCCATGCCGACGCAGTCGATCACCGCATCGGGCCCGCGGCCGCCGGTCAGCTCCTTCAGCTGCTCGACGATGTCGGCGTCCTTGGAGAAGTCGATCGTGTCGGTCGCCCTCGCCTTGTTGACCGCCATCTGCAGCCGGTACTCGTGCTCGTCGATCGCGATCACCCGCTCGGCCCCCATCAGGATCGCGCTGGCGATCGCGAACTGGCCGACCGGGCCGGCGCCGAAGACGGCGATCGTCTCGCCACCCTTGATGTCGCAGAGGTCGGCCCCGAAGTAGCCGGTCGGGAAGATGTCGGAGAGGAACAGCACCTGCTCGTCGCTGAGGTCGTCCTCGATCTTGATCGGGCCGACGTCGGCGAACGGCACCCGCGCGTATTCGGCCTGGCCGCCGGCGTAGCCGCCGGTCAGGTGCGAATAGCCGAAGATCCCCGCGGTCGAGTGGCCGAACATTTTTTCCGCCATCCCGGAGTTCGGGTTCGAGTTCTCGCAGGCGGACCAGAGGTCGTTCTTGCAGGACCAGCAGTCGCCGCAGGCGATCGGGAAGGGGACGACGACGCGGTCGCCGACCTCGAGGTTGTTCACGCCCTTGCCCTTCTCCACCACTTCGCCCATGAACTCGTGGCCGAGGATGTCGCCCCGTTTCATCGTCGGCACGTAGCCGTCGTAGAGGTGGAGGTCAGAGCCGCAGATCGCGGTCGAGGTGATCTTCACGATCGCGTCGCGGGGGTTGAGGATGCTCGGGTCCGGGACCTCCTCGACCGAGACTTCGTTGCGGCCCGACCAGACGGTGGCGCGCATCAGACGCCCGCCTTCTCGAGCTCGTCCTGCTCCAGCGGCTGAGCGGGCCGCTGCTTCAGCTTGCGCTCGGCCAGCTCGCCCTCGGGGACGCCATCGGAGCGCGGAATCTCCCCCGTCTCGAACTGGGCCTTGAAGCGGCGCAGGTCGTCTTTGACCTTCGCCAGCGGCTCTTTGCCGCTCAGCTTCATCAGCATCTCGCCGAGCTTGCCGCCCGGCGCGCTCTGCTCGAGGTCGACGTGGATCTCCGTCCCCCGGTCGCCGGGGGCCTTTTTGAAGGAGACCGCGGCGTCGACCGAGTCGATGTAGTCGGGGCGGTACTGGTCGTCTTGCCACCGCTGCTGGACCTCTTCAAGAGACCCGAGCACGGTGACCGAAGCCTTGCTGCTCACTGGGAAAACCTCCTCAACAGGGGACTGGCACGGACTGGCGCTGTCTCCGCTGATTACCCGCTGAGGTGGGCGCTACACGGCCCCTTATTAAAGACCCGGACGTTTCGGAGCGCCAGGCCTTATCCGCCCTCTCCCCAGGCCGTGGCAACCAGCGAGCGCGAGCCGCCGTGGTCGCGGTGCTCGCAGAGGTAGATCCCCTGCCACGTCCCGAGCGCGAGGCGCCCGTCGCTCACCGGCAGCGTCAACGACGGCCCCAGCAGCGCCGCCTTTATATGGGCAGGCATGTCGTCCTCCCCCTCCAGCGTGTGGGTCCAGTACGGAGCCCCTTCCGGCACCGCCCGGTCGAACCAGCTCTCGAAGTCCCGCCGCACCTCCGGCGCCGCGTTCTCGTTGAGGGCCAGCGAGGCCGAGGTGTGCTGGATCAGCAGGTGAAGCAGGCCGACTCGGATCTCCCCCAGCTCCGGCAGCGCGTCGAGCACATCCTCGGTGACGAGGTGGAAGCCCCGCGGCATCGCCGGCAGCTGGATCTCCCGCTGGAGCCACATCGACGATCAACCGGGGTTCGTCGCCGCAACCAGCCAGACGGACCCGCGGCCGATGATCGACCCGTCGGCCCGCTGCCAGGCCGCGTAGTGCTCGGCGAGGGCATCGGCTATCTCCGCGCGACGGCTCTCGCCGTGCTCTCCGTTGAGGCGGATCAGCTCGGCTCCGGGGCCGATCGCGAGCAGGGAGTCGACCGCTTCGGCCATGTCCTTGCCCATGAAGTAGTCGAAGTCGCGCCGATGCAGCTCGATCGCCTCGAACCCGGCGGCCTCGAGGATGCCCCGCAGGGTGTCGGGGTTGCCGAGGGAGAACGGCCCGGGGCCGCAGGTATCGGCCTCGTACTCCTCCGGGCGCGAGAGGAAGCGTTCGACCACCTGCTCGGTCTCCGCCCAGAAAGGGCTCTCCCCCTTGCGCCGCCAGCAGATCTTGCGCAGGCCGCCGCCGGGCTTCAGGGCTCCGCGGATCGCGCGCATCGCCGGGACGGGCGCAGCGAAGAACTGGGTCCCCATCCGCGAGAAGGCGTAGTCGTACTGCGGGTCCCATTCTGCCCCCTGCGCGTCGACGGCCTCGAACTCGACATTCTCGACACCCGCTTCGGCCGCCTCGCGGCGCGCGTCCTCGATGAAGCGAGGGGAGGAGTCGGTGCCGAGCGCGAAGCCCCGCGGGCCGACGAGCCCCGCCAGCTGCCGCGTCGTCTCGCCGAACCCGCAGCCGATGTCGATGCAGCGCCCGCCCTCCGGCGGCGGAAAGCGGTCGAACAACTCCCCCGTCACCTCGTCCAGGGCGCCGACGAACACCTCGCGGTTCTTCTTCCACCGCTCATAGAGAACGGTGTCCCAGGCCCGCACGGCTTCCTCGTTGCCCGGCGCGACCGGACCCGCGTCTCCCGATTGAGTCATTGCGTCAGGCTAACCGCTCACCTCGGAGCGGATAACACCGCGCCCTCACCGCATCCGACTTTGACCCCACCCCGCTGTGGAAAAAGTCGGCTGCGCGGCCAGACGAGGTGGGCTCGACGGCCGGCCTGGGCGCTCGGGTCTGGGCTACCCGGCCAGAGTGCCGTAGCGCTCGCCGGCGGCCACCCGCGCCGCGGGGTGGAGCCGGACGGCATCGGGCCAGAAGCGGGCGCCGAGCCGCAGCTGCAGCAGGGTCGAGCGCAGCAGGGCCTCGCGCCCCGGGTCCCATGAGAACCCGAACAGGCGGCGGACCTCCGGCGGGAGCAGCCCGGTCGAGATCAGCCTCACCGTCTCGGTGACGGGAATGGCAGCCGTCCGCATCCACCCGGACCAGGGCGGGTCGAGGATCATCCGCACCGCCTGTTCGCGACGGTCGTCGGAGATCCAGAGGCTGCCGTCGCCGAGGCGGCCGTCGATGTACTCCTTCAGGTCCGAATGCGTCGCGGGCATCGAGTCCGGCGGCAGGCCGAGCAGCTCCCCGACCTGGCGGTATTCGCTCCAGTAGCGCTCCCGCTCAAGAGGATCGAGGGCGCCGAAGATGCGCTCGTAGTAGACGACTGCGGAGTCCGCCAGGGTCGCGAGCACCCAAAGCCCCAGCTCCGGATCGGAGGCGGCATAAGGCGTCCCCTTCGGGATCGGCCCGTACTCGGCCGGGGTCTTCCCCCGCACCCTCCGGTGCATCGCCTGGACGATCCGACCGGTCTCCTCGGCTTCCTCCCGGCCGCCGAAGTAGATCCGCGACATCCGCTCGTCGGTGCGCTGCAGGCGGAGCTGCGGGTCGTCGAAGATGATCGAGTGCCGCTGAAAGCCGACGACCGCCAGCGGGTCACAGGCCTGCATCAACAGAGCCCGCACCCCCGAGAAGAGCACCAGCCGCTCCCGGTGCAACCGACGAACCATCGAATCGGCGGCGAAGAACCCGTCCACCTCCTCGGCCAGCGGCTCCCGGCCTTGTGGCAAGCCGGGAATCAGCGACAGCATGTCGGTGGGCCTGAACACCCTTTCAACGGTAGCTGGGGAGAGTTGCCGGCCGACCCGATGCGAGACTGCTGCGGCCCGAGGCAGCTACTCGTAGACGACGAGGACCGGCTGGGGGCGCAACCGCAACACCTGCTCGGGCTTCATCAAGTCGATGTCCTCTTCGTAGAAGAGCTTGAAGCCGTTGGAGGATGACCGGCGCTTGCGCGCAAGCTGCCCGTACTTGGCGATCTTGTTGGGCTGGTCGCCGAAGCCGTCGACGTTGACCACGAGGGCGACGCCGGGGTGGCGTTCGAGCTGCTCCTCGGACTCGACCATCTCCTCGGTGAAGCGGTGGACCACGAGCAGCTTCTGCGGCAGGTCGTGGCGACGCACGAGGCCCGACAGGTAGCGAGAGACCTCGTTGATCGTCTCCGCGTCGGTGGAGCCGATCTCCTGCCCGGGCAGCTGGGGCGGCTCCATGCTCCACTCCGGGTCGAGCGCCAGCGAAACCTCCGGTTGCTTCAGGAACGGCTCCAGCCGGCGTGCCTCGTCGAGGAACGACGCGTAGCCGGGCTGGATGTCGAGGATCAGGAGCATCTCGTGGGCCCTGGCCGCCCGCAGGTAACGGCGGACCGTGGAGGTCTCCTCGTGCAGCGCGTGGTTGCCTTCTTCGCCGGCTTCCTGCGTCACCAGCGTCGCGATCAGCTCGAAGGCGGGCAGCACGGGCCGGCCGGGGCGAGCGTATTGCGAGGCCTGGCGCTCCAGTCGGCGCGCGGCCCGGTTCGGCGAGCCGATGCCGAGCGCGCCCAGCTCGGGATCGCGGGGTGCCCCGTAGAACGCCACGACGCGATTGGCCGGCACGATCACGCGCCCACCGCGCGGAAGCTCAGGCGACTCGCTCGACGTCGGTCCGTCGGCCTCAGGCCCGGCCGCCATCAGCGCTCCCCCGACCGCTATGACCGCCAAGGCCAATCCG
>DASZDI010000347.1:0-4382 GCA_035942135.1 Solirubrobacterales bacterium
GCGCGTACCCCTCGCGGCCGGCCCGCCGCAGCGGCTCCAGCGCCAGGTGCAGCCAACGCGCCATCGCCGGGCTGGCGAGGAGCGCCTCGCGCACCGCTAGGGCCAGCAGGCCGCCGGCGGCGGCCCCGATCAGGATCGGCAGCGTCATCCCACCTCGGCGATCTCGGTGACGCGGCGACTGCCGTCGGCCTGTCGCTGGAGGTGGACCACAAGATCGATCCCTCGGCGCACCTGCTCGGCCACCGCCTCGTGCGGCAGGCCCACCCCCGCCATCAGGGAAAGCGTCTCGAGCCGGCTCAGCGCGTCGGCCGGCGAATTGGCATGGACGGTCGAGAGGGCGCCGTCGTGGCCGGTGTTGAGAGCGGTCAGGAGGTCGAGCGCCTCCACCCCCCTCACCTCGCCGATCACGATCCGGTCCGGCCTCATCCGCAGCGCGTTGCGGAGCAGGTCTCGGATCGTCACCTCGCCCCGCCCCTCGACCCCCGCCGGACGGCTCTCCAGCCGCACCACGTGCGGCTGCTGCAGCCGCAGCTCTGCCGCATCCTCGATCGTCACCACCCGCTCCCCCGCGGCGATGAAGCCGGAGAGCGCGTTCAGCAGCGTCGTCTTGCCCGAGCCGGTGCCGCCGGTGACGAGGACGCTGCGCCGCTCGGCCACCGCCCCCTCGAGAAGCTGTCGCTGCTCCGGGCTCAGCGTCCCGATCTGGACCAGCTCGTCGGGCCCGGGACGACTGGCTCCGAAGCGCCGGATCGAGAGCGCCGGCCCGTCGATCGCCAACGGCGGGATCACGACGTTGACGCGGGAGCCGTCGGCGAGGCGGGCGTCGACCATCGGGCTCAGCTCGTCGACCCGACGCCCGAGCGGAGCGAGGATGCGCTCGATCGCGTTGCGCAGCTCCTCCTCGCTCTCGAAGGCAACGTCGGTCGGCTCGAGCAGCCCGCGGCGCTCGACGTAGACGCAGCCGGGGCCGTTGACCATCACCTCCTCGACAGCGGGATCGGCGAGCAGCGCCTCCAGCGGCCCGAGGCCGACGCTGTCGCGGACGATCCGCTCGACGATCTCCTCGCGCTCGGCCGCGGACAGGATCGCGGCGTGGTCGTCGACGAGCGCGCGGACCGAGTCGCCGATCTCCTCGCTCGCCCTGTGCCCCGCCGCCGCGTCGGCGCGACGCCGCTCGACCAGCCGCCCCCGCAGGCTCGCCGCCAGCTCGACGATGCTGCGCTCCCGCGGTCCCATCAGCCGCTCGGGATCACGGTCACGCGGCGGGCAAAGCTCTCGGCGGCGATCAGGCGCAGGGCCTGGGAGCGCGTCAACGCCAGGGTGGCGGTCGCGGTCTCCCCCGCGGCCCCTTCGGCGCCGGGGCCGAGGCCGAGCAGCGGCACCGCGGGGGCGGCGACGTAGGTGCGGCCGCTCCCCGACCCGGAGGGTTCGGTGGTCACCACCACGTCGACCTCGCTGCCGACGGGCTGTGCCCCGAAGGTCGCGAGCGCGCCCGCGCCGCTGACGGCGATCTCCACCGGCTGTCTGCCACCGCCGAGCGCCGTCGCCGGGCGACGGGTGTGCGGGGAGCGCAGTTGCGCCGCCAGCAGGTAGGAGCCGGCGGGGACAGCGACGGCGGGGACCAGCCCGATTGCTTCGGCGGGCGCCGCGAGCGCGTCGGGCGGGACGAAGCGCACCGGCACGCGGCGCACCTCGAGCTTCTCCACGGCGACCTCGGGGTCGATCGCCTGCCCGACCTGCAGGTCCCCGCCGGCCACCAGCACCGGACGCAGCTCTCCGTAGCCCCTGACGACGCTGTCGCCGTAGCCGTCGGCGATCGCCGCCGCAGCGGCGGCCGCCAGCAATGCGCCCAGCAGGAACCCCAGGGCGCGGCCACGCCGGCTCATCGGTTTCCCTCCCTCCGGCCGCGACGCAGCCCCGCTCGGTGGAGCGGCAGGTCGAGGAGCGCTTCCGCGCCTTCGTCCGAGCGCCGCAGGTCGAAGCTCCCGCCGTGGGCAGCGGCGGCCCGCGCCACGACCCGCAGCCCGTGACCGTGCCGTCGGCGCCCGCTGACCCGGGCGCGGAGATCGACCCTGCTGCGACGGCTCGGAGCAGAGGGCGCGGAGCCGGAATCGATAACCGCCAGCCGCAGGCGATCCCCGATTTCGCGCGCGTCGATCGTCACCTCTCCGCCGCCGTGCTCGATCGCGTTGCTGATCAGGTTGTCCACCGCTTGCGCGAGCAGGAACCGGTCGCCCTCGACGAACGGCTCGCCCGCTCGACAGTGCAGTCGAAGGGTCCCGCCGCCGAGCACCGCCCGGGTCCTCCATCTCCTCACCGCGACCTCCAGCAACGGCCGCAGCGGGACCGCGGTGGAGACACCCGTAACCGGCCCTCCGTTGATCTCCCGATCGAGCCGCTCCAACGCCGCGTCGGCCATCTGCAGCGACGACTCGAGCTGCCCCGCCCGGGGAGGGTCCGCCGGCAGGGAGAGCGAGAGGACCTGGAGGGGACGGCGGAGCTCGTGCATCGCCTCGTTCAGCGCAATGCGCCGACGACCCTCACGGAGGGTCGTAATCCCGCCTACCACCGCCAATGAAGCAGCTATCGGCAGCCCCGCGGCCACCTCTGCCAACTCCACCGGCATCGCTACGCCGTCCTCTTCCGGTCCATGCAGATGTAAGGCCCGAGGAGGGGTTCGTTCTCCCCCCTCCCCTGACCTGCCGCTCGCGAAGAACCTCGGACAGTGCGGGAAGAGGGGGCGCGCCCGTCACCCGAAGCGGTCTCGGCCAGGCGCATCGAAGACGGGCGCGCAGGGAGTAGACCCCTTTGGCTACACATCAGTTTCCAAATACCTGAAGGGATTTGCGAACAGACTTGAGCCGCTTACAGTGGTCGATTTTTTTTACTGCTTAGTTTCCTACGGGCACGGGTATTGACGGAGCGTTTTGGAATACTTGTCTAGTAACTCGGGTGGCACTCCCCACCGGTTTCTTCCCCACACCCGAGGCCCCCAACCCGACGGAGGTCTTCCTTTGCCACAGTCCCGCACTTCCCCAGAGGGCATCACCCAGCAACTCGCGAAGGCGCTCGCCCACCCGCTGCGCGTTCGCATCCTCGGCTCCCTCCACAAAGGGATCTCGAGCCCCAACCAGCTCTCCCAGGAGTTGGGCGAGCCCCTCGGCAACGTCAGCTATCACGTCAAAACTCTGCTCGAGTACGACTGCGTCGAACTGGTCAAAACGGAGCCCCGCCGCGGCGCCGTCGAGCACTTCTACCGCGCCACCGATCGCGCCTTCCTCAGCGACTCGGACTGGGCGAAGATCCCGGCCTCAGCCCGCAAGGGCATCTCCGGCTCGATCCTCGAGTCGATCGGTCAGAGCGCGACCGCCGCGATGGCGGCCGGGACGATCGAGGGACGCAGCGATTCCCATATCTCCGAGACCCCCTTGCTCCTCGACAAGAAGGGCTGGAAGGACCTCAACAAGATCCTCTCCGACGCAGTCAAGCGAGCAAGCGAGATCCAGAAGGAAGCCGCAAGCCGCCTCGAGGACAAGTCGGACGGCCTCACCACGAAGCTGGCGATCATGCACTTCGAGGTGCCGAGCCCAGCGGAGAAAAAGTCGAAGAAGAAGTAACGCCTCACAGCCCTTGGTCGAGTAACTCGGCCAAGGGCTCCGTCGCTCAGAGGAGTCCCCGAGGCGTCCTCTGCCCCAGCCGCTGCCGGACCCTTTTCTCGCGGCGCGCTCTGTCCCTCTTCCCCTCTTCGACCTCGTACTTACGCAGCTCGCGGACCATGAGCGGGGCCATCGCGATCGGCGCGAGATAGAACGACCAGAAGGGTGCTCCCGTCAACACCAAGGCGCAGGCAGTCACTCCGATGACCGCAAGCTCCGCGAGGAGAAAGCGGATGGAGAGGGGTGGCGGTCGGAGCTCGATGGAATTCATTGTCTGCATAAGATAGTACGGGGTATGGATGTCGTCAAGGTGCTTCACCGACGGCGACGAGGATCGTCAGGAATGCCCCGAGCGCGCAGCCGACTGCGGTTCCCCACACGCCCCAAAGCTCTACCTGTGCCTCAGCGGCTGCCTCCTGACAACGGCCAGGGTGACCCCTATCCCGCTGCCCAAGGCCATCGAGCTGACCAAGACCCCGGCGAGCCTCAGCCCTGCGTCGACGACATCGACGTCCACGAGCCTCACCCGTCGATCAGCCGGTAGCCGATTCCCCAGCAGTTGATCACGAACCTGCCATGGTCGGGGTCGAGTTTGCGGCGGAGGCGGCTGGCGTGGGAGTCGAGGGTGCGCGTCTTCGAGGGGCCTTTGTAGCCCCAGACGGCGGTGAGGAGGTCTTCCTTGTAGAAGACGCGGGTGGGGTCGGCGACGAGGGCGCGGAGCAGGGC
>DASZDI010000348.1:0-2458 GCA_035942135.1 Solirubrobacterales bacterium
GGACGGGGGCGATTGTTTGTGCTCTGACCGATGGGCCGATGCGCTACGCGGAGCTCGGCAAGGCGATCCCGGGGTTGTCCGACCGGCTGCTCTCCCAGCGGTTGCGCGAGCTCGAGGACGAGGGCTTGGTCGAGCGTCAGGTGGAAGCCGGGTCGCCGGTGCGCGTCACCTATTCCTTGACCAAGGCGGGGTACGAGCTCGACCCTGCTCTCACCGAGCTGAAGTCGTGGGCGCGGCGTTGGAAGAAAGCCGGTTGAGCCGGCGGGCGCGGTCTTTAGCCTGAACGGGATGGAACAGCAACTTCCTGTCGAAGTCGGGACCGGGCTCCCCGGGCCGTTCGCCGTCGGCCGTTACGCGCGCAAGCTGCAGGGGTGGATGCGGCAGCGGGCGCGGGTGCAGCTGATCGGGGAGGTGACCGGGGTCGGCCGCAGCAAGGTCCAGGCCTACTTCGAGCTGCGCGACGGCGAGGGGGCGATCCCCTGCGCGATCTGGCTCAACGACCTCGAGAAGGCGGGGTTGAGCGAGAGCAGCCTGCGGGACGGGGCGGAAGTGGTGATCTCCGGCGGGCTCGACTACTACCCCGGCGGCGGCCAGGCCTCTCCCAACTTCTGCTTCCGCGCCACCCATGTGCGGCTGGCGGGCGAGGGGGACCTGATCGCGCGGCTGGAGGCGCTGCGCAAGCAGCTGCGCTCCGAGGGGCTCTTCGAGCTGCAGAAGCAGCTGGCCCGGCCGCTGCTGCCGAAGGCGATCGGCGTCGTCACCGCGGAGACCGGGGCCGCCCGGCGCGACCTCTGCGCCGGGTTGGAGCGGCGCGGCTGGGGAGGGTCGGTGATCTGGGCCTTCGCCCCGGTGCAGGACCGCCACGCCGCCCCGGCGATCGGGATGGCGCTGCAGGACCTGGCGGCGCGGCCGGAGGTGGAGGCGATCGTCGTCACCCGCGGCGGCGGCAGCCTCGCCGACCTCTGGGCCTTCTGCGACGAGACGCTCTGCCGCACCGTGGCGATGCTGCGGGTGCCGGTGGTCAGCGCCGTCGGCCACGAGCGCGACAGCACCCTGATCGACGACGTCGCCGCGGTCGCCTGCTCGACCCCGACCCACGCGGCCGAGGCGGTGGTGCCGCTCGACTGCAACGCCGCCCGGCAGAGCCTCGAGCGCTGCGCCGGCTCGTTGCAGCGGGCGGGGGAGGGGGCGATCGGAGCGCGGTCACGGCACCTCAGCGCGCTGGCGCGGGGGCCGGCGCGGGCGCTGCAGCGCGAGCGCGGCAAGCTCAACCAGAAGATCCGCGAAATCCGCGCCGCCTCCGAACGCGGCCTGGCCGAACGCGCCGCCTCCCAGCGGCGGATCGGGACCGTCGTGCTGGAGCGCGCCCGGCGGCGCGGGGCGGAGCGGACGGCGGCGGCGCTGGAGCAGGAGCGGCGGCGCGGGGAGACGCTCGAGCGCTCGGCCGAGCGCTCGCTGCGGCGGCGCCGCGAGGCGCTGGCCAAGGCCGCGGTGGCGCTCCGCGCCCACGATCCCGAGCGGACCCTGGAGCGTGGCTACGCCCTCGCCGAGACGGCCGCCGGTGAGCCGGTGACCTCGGCTGAGGCCGCAGCCGCCGCCGGAGAGGTCAAACTGCGGTTCGCGGACGGCCGCGTGCGGGCGAGGACCGAGGAAGACGTTGAGCGAGAGACCTGACAGCTACGAGGTCGCGGTGGAGCGGCTGGAGGAGATCATCGACCGGCTCGATTCCGGCCAGGCCGGCCTGCGCGAGACCCTGGAGCTCTGCAAGGAGGGCCGCGACCTCGTCAGCTACTGCGCCGCCGAGCTGGACGCCGTCGGCGAGGGCCTGAAGGAGCTGCGGCTGGACGACCTCGCCGCACGCCTCGAGGTCTCGTCCGAGCCCGGCTGAGACCACCTGATCGGCGCATCCCGGCGTCCTCGATCGCTTGTGTGCAGAGCACACGGCGCTTCCTGCGTCCTTGATCTGCTTGCTCAGTTGGCCTCAGGGCCGGAACACAGGCCCCGAAGCGCAGGGCAGCCGCGGCAGAGGGACCAGTCCCGTTCCTCCGTGTCGGCGACCGGGAACTCGCTGCCCTTGATCCGGGCGATCGTGTCTTCCAGCTTGGCTCGCGCCGCCGCCATCTCGGCCGGCCCGAGGACCGTGGTGGCCGGTTCATCGGGCCGCTCGAGGAAGACGTAAGCGACCTCGACCTCCTCCACCCCCAGCGCCTCGGCGACCGCCAACGCATAGATCGAACGCTGCACCTCGTAGTGAGAAGCGCGCTCGGCAGGATCGTCCCCGTCGAGTCGATCGGTCTTGTAGTCGACGACCAGCGGCACCGCCCCCTCACGCTCAACCAACAGATCGATCGACCCCCGCAAGACGCTGCCTCCGATCCCAAGCAGAAGCGGCACCTCAGCACGGATGCGGCTTGCCTCTGCGGCAATCTGCTCCCGCAGCGGCGAGCCGATCCACGCT
>DASZDI010000349.1:0-6225 GCA_035942135.1 Solirubrobacterales bacterium
TCGCCCACGCGACCTGGGCGCCGCAGGGCTGGCCCCTGGTCCTGGTTCCGGGAGACACGGTCCACCGGGCCGGCGAGCGGCCCCCGGAGAGCTACGCACTCTTTCGCCTCGATGGGCTCGAGGACGATCTCGGCCTCCTCCTGAAGCGGCGGGGGGAAATCTCCGGCCTCTCCTTCTCCCCCGATGGCAGCAGATTCGCCTTCACCGAAGAAACCGGGCGCGGGAGAGCCCTGTGGACCGCCTCCCGCCAGGGCGGCAAGCCGCGGCTCCTCTTCAGGGTCCGCGGCAATCCCTATGCCTCCTGGTCGCCGAGCGGCCGTGAGCTCGCTGTCAACGCCATCCCCCAGGAGAAGAGCCTCCGGCGCCACGTCTTTCTCGTCTCCCTCGACGGCAGCAAGACGAGATCGCTCACCAACGACACGATTGCCGAAGGCGCGCCGGCCTGGACCTCCGACGGGCGCTGGATCACCTATGCGGGCGAAGACGGCAGCGTCGACAAGATCCGGCGCGACGGAAGCGGGCGCCGGCGCCTCTTCGAGTTGCCCGGCGAAGAGATAGTCGGGCTCGACTGGTCTCCCGACGGCCGCCATCTCGCCTTCACCAGCAGGCCGATCCCGCCCATCGATTAAGCGGGGCCGCGAGCGGCACGGCGGCGGCGTCCGAGGAGCACCAGAGCCAGAGCCGCGACAGCGGTCAGCGCCGCCATCCCCAGCCACGGCGAGACCACGGACCCCTCATCCTGGCTTGGCTTCCCCGCCATGCCCCGCAGGCTCACCGCGGGCTGGTTGCTGTTGCCGCTGATCGCGACCAATTCGACGTCGAGCGGGCCGCGGCGCCGCGGCACGATCAGGAACTCCCCCTCTCGCTCGCCGTCGAGCCTCGAGAAGACGTAGCGGGTCCGCCCCACCTGCCGCACCCGCTCCCCGTCGGCGACGAGCTGAACTTCGACGTCGACCGCCGGCAGGTCTCCGGTGTTGGCGATCTCGAAGGGGACGGGCAGGGCAACTCCCGCCTCCGGATCGGAGTCGGCCTCGGATGCCGAGAGGCGCAGGTGCGCGGGTTGCCGCTGCGTCTCCCGCAGGCTCGTCGAGCCGAGCACTTCGAGATCCGCGACCGGAGCGGACCCGAAGCATTCGACCCGGAAGCGCAGTCGGTTGGTTCCCGGGCGAACCGTCCCGAAAGGGATGTAGTTGGCGGTCTCCAGCTCCGACCCGCCCGCCGCGATCGCCCCGGTGCGCGTCCCGTCGACGAGGTCGACGACGCTCCAGCTCAGGGCCCAGCGACCGCCTTCGCGCTTGCGCCTCACTTCGATCGTCGCCCCGGGCTCGCCGCCGACTTCGCCGTGGATCGACATCAGGCCGGCGCCTTCACCGTCGAGCGGACGGGCGCGGACCTTCATCTCGAGCACGTACTGCGCATCCGGCCCGCGGCCGCGGCTGACGCTGTTGCCGCGGCTCGCGCGGAACTCGATCGGCGGCGAGGACTCCCCGCAGCCCAGCTGCCCCACGGGCGCCCGCTCGGAGACGCCGAAGTCGACCTCCGCCGCCGTCGCGGCGCTTGCCCAGAGACCGAGGAGCGCGGCACAAGCCACCGCCAGGCCCGCCGCTGCGCGCACGACGACTACTTCCCGGTGACGTTGATGAAGGTGGCCTTCCCGTCGTTCACCCACCAGTGGACGAGCTTCGCAGAGAGCTCGAAGTTGCGCAGCCATACCTTGTCCGGGAAGACCCGAGCCTTCTCGAAGACGCGGGTCGAGTGGTAAGCGACCATCCTCTCCGCGGCCTCGCTCTTGCCGGCCCAGCCGCCGGTGCACTCATTGTGGTCGATGTGAGCGGTGGCGACGGAGTAGTTGCCCCACTTCTGGTTGACGAAGTGATCGGTGTCCTTCGGCGCGTAGATGCGGTAGTGGAACACGTTCGGTTCGTCCTGTGTCTCGCACAGATGGGTCTTCCTGCCGGCGTCTTCGTCCCATTCCCAGCCTTCGATCCCGCCGCCGTCGTTCAGCCACATCTGCATCGGGGAGGGTCCGATGTCGACAGGGTCCGCGCCTGGCGGATCGATCTTGGTCCGACTCTGGTGGAAGGGATCGTCCAGCTGGCTCTTCACCCGGTTAACCGATCCGCCGTGGGCGAAGATCAGGTCGACCGCCCAGTCGACGTTTTCCCTCGAGTAGGTCTTGCTGAGGAAGTCGTAGTTCGAGAACTTGTCCCCCTGGATCTCGTAGGGATTCAGTTCCTTGCTCGAGGTCGCGCTGCCCGCCTGCTCGACGATCGGCGCCAGCGCCAGATAGGTCGAGGCCAGAGCGACCGCGGCCAGGAGCAGGACGAGGATGCGCCGGGGATCCACCGCGGTGGGGGTCTGCGTGTGTTGCCTGTCTCGCATCAGTCGTTCACTCCCGCGAATTCTTCGTTGATTTCCACGTTCGGCCCGAGCATGTATTCCGCGGGGCCGTCGGACTGCGGTTCTATGCCCACCACTTCTCCGCTGGTGAGGTTGCCGTCGGCGTCCTGCACCGCGGCGACGAAGACGAGGACTTCGGCCACCTTGCGCGCCTTCAGTTCGAGGAGCTTCTGCCCGTAGTCCTTCGGTTCGTGCCGGGGGAAGGCGGAGACGACCGGCCACTGTTCGAAGCGAGGCCAGTCCCGCGGGGAATCGAGGTGCAGCAGCGCCACCGCACCGGCGAGCACTTCCGTCCCCTCGGGTTCCGCGGTCCAGGGACCCGTTTCCAGCGAGTATTTGGCGCCACCGAGTTTCTGCCTGACGAGCGGGTCGTGGGCGATGATGTCGGTAATCTGCGCCTCCTGGGTTTCGTCGAAGTGGAAGGCCAGCGCTTCGCCTTCCCCTTCTTCTTCGTATTCGCCGAATTCGCCGTCGGCGTACCCCGGCAGCGGTTCGAGCGCGAGCACCGATTCGGTTTCCGCCGCGCCGCTGATCTTGCCGACGACGACGCAGTCAAACGCCGAGGCGCAGGAGACGTCTTTGAAGGAGACGTCGGGAGTGCTCCCGGAGCTGCCCACGTAGGTTTCCTCCTCGCTCCATTCGCTCCCGTTCCAGGCGAGGACGACCGAGGGGTCTTCGCCGTAGGCGGCCGCGGTAGCCACGCATCCGACCCGCGAGTAGCAGGAGACGGCACTGTAGGACTTGGTTTCGGCCGCTTCGGAATCGTCCTGCTGGACCCAGGCGGTGCCGTTCCAGCGCAGGACCAGGCCGTGTTCTTTGGACGTGCCGGTGTCTTTGTAGGTGCCGACGGCCGTGCACTGGTTACCGGCGGTGCAGGAGACCCCGACGAGGTCGCTCGAGGACGAGCCTGCGATGGACGGGACGGTCTTCGAGGCCCAGGCGGTCCCGTTCCACTCGTAGATAACGCCCGCCGCGGTCAGCGCGCTGTAGCCGACCGCCACACAGCTCGAGGCACTGGCGCAGGAGACGTCTTTGAGGCGCTTGTTCGAGAGGTTGAGCAGGTCGAGGGCTTCGGTCGACCAGGTCCCTTCTTTCCAGCGGTACGCGAGCGGGTGCTCGACCCCGGCTTTCACGAAGTAGCCTGCGGCGACGCAGGATCCGGAGGTCGGGCAGGAGACCCCTTGGATCGCCTGCGAGGTCGATTCGGCCGGTGCCGTGGCCGTCTGTTTCGACCATGCCGAGCCGTTCCAGCGGCTGATCTGCGGGGCCGTCGAGCTGCCGCCGACAGCGGTGCAGGCGCTGGCGGAGTAACAGTCGACGTCGGCGACGGCAGGCGAGCCGCTGGCGTCGGCGATCCCGGTCGGCTGGGCAATTTCCTTCCACCCGTTTTCACCCAGGGCCCAGCCGCTGATGCTCGAGCCGTAGCTGTGGCTCACCAGCGGGCCGGAGATGTTGCCGACCCCGATGCAGGTGTAGCCGCCGACCTGGGTGCAGGAAGCCGCGCTCATCGACCCGCTGGAAGCGGCGCCCACCGAGTCTTCGACCCCGATTGCTTCCCCCGGCGACGGCCAGGAGAGCTGGGCGAAGAGGTTCTCCCGGCGCGACCAGGTCGCGGAGCTGGCGTAGCCGACCAGGGCGCAGCTCGACGAGGAGACGCAGTCGACCGCCAGCGCCCGCGCGGCTCCTTTCGCCGCGTCAAAGGAGATGGGGCTGCTCGTCCAGGTGCCGCCGTTCCAGGAAGCGGCCCAGGGGGTGCGTCCCGCCCCGTTGTCCCTGTCGCCGACGGCGAGACAGCGGGAGGCGCTGGCGCAGTCGACCGTCTGGATCCCGAGGCCTTGCGCCTCTGCGGGGACCGGCAGGCTGACGCTGGTCCAGGCGCTCATCGATTCGGTCGTCGCGGGTTTGGTGGCGAAGGCGATCGGTCGCCCGGCCGCGTCGATGTAGCGGCCGAGGCCGAAGCAGGAGCCCGTCGAGCAGGAGACGGTCGTGAACTCGTCCTGGTAGCCCCCGGACAGCGCCGAGACCGAGATCGACGACCAGGCTTTCCCGTCCCAGCTGTAGGCGAGCGGGTGCAGGGCCCCTTCCGCATCGGCGTAGCCGCCGACGGCGGCGCACTTGGTGGCGCTGGCGCAGCTGACGTCGTTCAGGGTCGTCTCCAGCGCCCCGCTGGGAGCCGTCGGGGTGATCTGCGACCAGGTGGTGCCGTTCCAGCGCACCGCCAGCGGCTTTTCCACCCCTTCGGAGTCGATCCAGCCGCCGACCGCGACGCAGTCGCTCGCGCTTCCGCAGGAGACGGCCTCGGAGAAGGCGCCGACAGCCGCTTCGGGGGCGGGGAGCGCGGCGGGGGCCCAGCTCGAGCCGTTCCAGCGGGTGCCGAAGTTCTTGCGGCCGCCTTCGGTGGCGTTGTGGAAGTTGCCGACGGCCCAGCAGCTCGACGTGCTCGTGCAGGAGACGCCGAACAGGCTGCTCCTGATCGCCCCGCTGGGACCGGGAGCGGCGCTTTGCGCCGCGGGGTTGGTGCCGGTCCCGACCGAGGCGAGCTGGCTTTTGGAGGCGTCTTCCTTTCCGGATTCGACGGTGCCGACGCTGACGCAGGCCGAGATGCTCGAGGTCGGGCAGGAAACGTCGCCGAGCCGGCTGGTGACGACCCCCACCCCGGTCCGGACCCAGGGCCTGTGCAACTGCTCGGGTTTGTCGGCGACCCAGGCGCCTTCGGAGCGGTAGTAGCTGAACTCGCGCCGCGGCGCCCCGTGCCCGTAGGTGATCGAGCCGACGATGTTGCAGGTGCTGGTCGAGGTGCAGGAGGCGCCGGTCAGCTCGACCGCGGTCGCGCCGTAATCGGCGCTTTCGGCCGACTGGATCGACCACGTGCCGGAGGCGAGGGCGACGACCAGCGGAAGTTTCCTGCGTTCGTCTTTGTAGGAGCCGGCCGCGGTGCAGGACGTGGTGGAGACGCAGGAGACGGTCGTCAGCTCGGTCGCCAGCGCGCCTTCGGCTTTGGGAGCGCTCGCCACCGCCCACGAGCCGCTGGAACGCCAGAGCAGAAGCGGCTGCTGGACGCCGCCGGAATCCGTGTAGGAGCCGGCCGCGGCGCATATCGTGGAGACGCAGTCGATCCCGGAAAGGCGGCTCGCGGTCGCGCCCGAAGGATCGGGCCCCGATCCGGCGCTCCAGTTGCTCCCGTTCCAGACCATGATCAGGCTTTTCAACGCCGCGGAGCTGTTGACGTAGCTGCCGACCGCCCGACACTCGCTGGTGGAGACGCAGGCGACGTCGAGGAGCTCGGGGACCGAGCCTCCCGACGGGGTGGGGACCGTAACGATCGTCCATTTGACCCCGTTCCAGGTCATTCCCAGGGACTTCTGGACCCCGCCGGAGTCGATGTAGCGACCGACCGCGAAGCAGGTGCCCCCACTGTGGCAGAAGACGCCGGAGAGAACGGCTTCCTTGGCCCCTTCGGGCTTCGGCACCGCGAGCCGCTGCCAGTCCTCGCCGTCCCACTCGGCGGCGAGAGCCAGGGTTTCCCCTTCGCGGTCGTCTTCGTAGCTGCCGACGGCGAGGCAGGAGCTCGTAGAGGCGCAGCTGACGCCCCTCAGCCGGCTGAAGGCGGCCCCATCCGGGGGCGCCAGATCCTGGGTCAGCCACCCGCTCCCCCATGTCCAGCGCTTCACCTGCCACTGGTCGCTGCCGCTCGCATCGGAGTTGCCGACGGCGAAGCAGGTTCCGCTGGTGATGCACCAGACGTCCGCGAAGTTGCTGGTGTTGATCGCCGGCGGGCCTCCGGCTTCGGGCGCGGAGATCGGCGTGCCGCGATCGTCGGCGATT
>DASZDI010000350.1:0-4747 GCA_035942135.1 Solirubrobacterales bacterium
ATCCTGGTCAGCGTCGACCTCGCCTACACCTTCGTGCGCGGGATCGCCGACGGCCAGAAAGGCCCCGCGATGGCGCACGGCTCCCAGATCATCGACTTCGAGAAAGCGACCGGCACCTTCTTCGAGCCCTCCCTGCAGGCCTTCTTCCTGCCCGCCCAGGGAATTATCGACGTCGCCAACCAGCTCTACCTCAACGCCCAGTTCTCGGTCGCGCTGGGGTTCCTGGTCTGGCTCTACCTCTTCCGCAACGAGACCTATTACTTCGTGCGGAACATGTTCGTGGCCTCCTTCGGCCTGGCCCTGATCGGCTACGCGCTCTACCCGACCGCGCCGCCGCGGATGTTCCCGGAGCTCGGCTTCGTCGACACGCTCAACGCCTATTCCGACGTCGGGCACGACTCGACGATCGCGAAGATCTTCATCAACCCCTACGCGGCGGTGCCGAGCATGCACTGCGCCTTCGCGATGATGATCGGCGGCACCGGCGTGATGGTCTGCCGCCGCTGGTGGTCGAAGACCTGGTGGGCGTTCTGGCCGCTGCTGGTCTCCTGGGTGACGATCGTCACCGCCAACCACTACTGGGTCGACGCCGCGCTCGGCTGGCTGGTCGCGCTGGCCGCCGCCGGGATCGCCTACCGGCTCGCCCAGGCCCGTCCCGAAGCCTGGTCCTTCCGCACCCCCGCCCCGCGCGAGGCCGAGGCGTAATAGCCTCACGCCCCTGATGGGACCTTCGGCGCCTCCCGGGCGCAGCAGCCGTGCCGGCGCCCGCAACGGGCAGGAGCTCCGCGCCTACGCGCGCGACCGCCTGATCGAGTCCCGCCTCACCCCCAACGCGATCTCGATGATGGGCCTGCTCGGCAACGTGATCGCGGCGGTCCTGGTCACCCAGGAACTCTTCTTCCTCGCCGGCGTCGCCTTCGTGCTCGGCTCGGTGATGGACACCCTCGACGGCCGCTACTCGCGGATGTCGGGCAAGGGGACGCTCTTCGGCGCCTTCCTCGACTCGACCCTCGACCGGATCGAGGAGGGGATCGTCCTCGCCGCCGTCGCCGGCTACTTCGCCGCCGAGGGGCAGGACTTCGCGGCGGCGATGTGCGTGGTCGCCGTGCTCGGCTCGCTGATGGTCTCCTACACCCGCGCCAGGGCTGAGGCGCTTGGAGTTGAGTGCAAGGTCGGCTTGGCCACGAGGCCGGTCCGCGTGGTGATACTTTCGATCGGCCTGATCTTCGCCAAGGGGGCCGGCATCGGCGACTTCGAGCTGCTGGCGCCGGCGATCTACGTAGTCGCCGCCTTGACGATTTTCACCACGTTCCAGCGGGTATGGCATGTGAGAAACCAGCTTTCCGGCGAGGTCTCCGACGTCAAGGACGACGGCGGCGACGCGAGGGACATGTAACTAGCGAAGCCGCCGGGTGTGTTCAGCCACTCAGCGCAATCCAGGAGGAATCCAGAATTCATGAGTGAGAACGGAGCAAACGGTCACGGCAACGGCGTCGGCCGCACGGAGGACAAGGTCCGCGTCGCGATCGTCGGCGTCGGCAACTGCGCCAACAGCTTCATCCAAGGCGTCCAGTACTACAAGGACGCCGACCCGGGCGAGGAAGTGCCGGGCCTGATGCACGTCGACCTCGGCGGCTACCACGTCCGCGACGTCGAGTTCGTCGCCGCCTTCGACATCGACGCCGAGAAGGTCGGCAAAGACCTCTCCGAGGCGATCTGGTCGGGGCAGAACGACACGATCAAGTTCGCCGACGTCCCGAACCTCGGCGTCGAGGTCCATCGCGGCATGACCCACGACGGCCTCGGCAAGTACCTGAAAGAGAAGATCACCAAGGCGCCGGGCGAAACCGCGGACGTCGTCGGCATCCTCAAAGAGACCAAAGCCGATGTGCTGGTCTGCTACCTGCCGGTCGGCTCCGAGGAGGCGACCAAGTGGTACGTCGAGCAGGCGCTGGCCGCCGGCGTCGGCTTCGTCAACTGCCTGCCGGTCTTCATCGCCCGCGAGGACTACTGGGACAAGCGCTTCCAGGAGGCCGGGCTGCCGATCATCGGCGACGACATCAAGAGCCAGGTCGGCGCGACGATCGTGCATCGCGCGCTCGCCCGCCTCTTCCATGACCGCGGCGTGCGGCTGGAGCGGACCAGCCAGCTCAACGTCGGCGGCAACATGGACTTCTACAACATGCTCGAGCGCGAGCGGCTGGACTCGAAGAAGGTCTCGAAGACCAACGCCGTTACCTCGATCATGGGGCACGAGCTGCCCAAGGAGGACGTCCACGTCGGCCCGTCGGACTACGTCGCCTGGCTGACCGACCGCAAGTGGGCGCACATCCGCCTCGAGGGCAAAGCCTTCGGCGACGTGCCGCTGACCGCCGAGCTGAAGCTCGAGGTCTGGGACTCGCCGAACTCCGCCGGCGTCGTCATCGACGCGGTGCGGCTGATCAAGCTGGCGCTCAACAACGGCGTCGCCGGCCAGCTCGACGGCCCCTCCAGCTACCTGATGAAGAGCCCGCACACCCAGCGCCCCGACGACGAGGCGCGGGAGCACACGGAGGAGTTCATCGCCGCCAACGCGCGCGGCAAGAGCCTCCCCGGCGCGGCTTCCTCGGCGGAGACGCCGAGCACGGCCTCGGCTTAACGGCCACCAGGACCTCGCCGAGTCCGCGAGAGACCGCGATATAGGCGGTTTCTCGCGGACTCGCGTTTTGTCGGCTCTTATGCTGCACCTGTGACCCTCGAACCGCTCTCGATCGCCCAGGTCTTCCCTGTCCGCCGGGCGGGGCCGAACCCGGCGGCGCGGTTCGCGCGGGCGGTCTCGGAGGAGCTGGAGCGTCGCGGGCACGAGGTGCTGCGGGTCTCGACCGGGGACCCGGTCAAACGGCTGCTCAAATCGCGGCCGCTGGACATCGTCCACGTCCACGACCCGTTCGCGCCGAGCGCGCCCTCGGCGGCGCTGCGGCACTCGTTCTCGCTCAACGTCGCCACCTTCCACGCGCCGCAGGAGCGGGTGCTCTCGACCCAGGTGGCGCGGCCGCTGGTGGAGATCTTCTTCGGCCGGATCGACGCGCGGACGGCGACCAGCGCCGAGACGGCGGAGCTCCTCAACCGCTACTTCCCGGCCGGGTACGAGGTGCTCGGCGACGGCGCGGCCGCCGACGGCCGCGGGGATGGCGACGCCGGCGTCGACTGGGGCCGGATCGCCGACGAGCTGGAAGCGATCTACCGCCGCCTGCTGGCCCGGCGCCACGATCCCACGGGTGACCCCGAGGCGCGCGAGCGCATCTCCTCCCGGCCGCTGATCGAGGTCGACCTGCACATGCACACCGACCACTCCGGCGACTGCGCCACCCCGGTCGACGTGCTCCTGCAGACGGCGCGCGACCGCGGCCTCGGGGCGATCGCGATCACCGACCACAACGAGGTCTCCGGCGCCCTGGAGGCGCGCAAGATCGCCGAGCAGATGGGCGACATCAAGGTGATCGTCGCCGAGGAGGTGAAGACCGCCGAGCAGGGCGAGGTGATCGGCCTCTTCCTCGAGGAGAAGATCCCGAAGGGGCTGACGATGGCGGAGACGATCGCCGAGATCCGCCGCCAGGGCGGGCTCGTCTACGTCCCGCACCCGTTCGACCGCTTCCACTCGGTGCCCGACTACGAGCACCTGCTCGACATGGTCGAGGAGATCGACCTGCTCGAGGTCTTCAACCCGCGGGTGGCGCTGACCTCGTTCAACGAAGAGGCGGTGCGGTTCGCGACCAAGTACCGGCTCGTCCCCGCCGCCGGCTCCGACAGCCACGTCGCCCAGGGGCTCGGCAGCGTGCGGCAGCGGATCCACGACTTCGACGGGCCGGCCGAGTTCCTCGAGGCGATGCGGGACGCCGACATCACCCGCAAGCACAAGAACCTCGTCTACGTGCAGACGCTGAAGTTTCTGCAGACGACGGGGCGGCCGAAGGCGCCGAAACGGCGGGTGCCGGACGCGAAGCCGGTGCGGGGCGGGCGGCCGCGGCGCGAAAGGCGCGCGCGGTCGTGAAGTCCGCCGTTCTTCCGAGCAAGTCCTGATGCAGGGGGCGCCGCGCAAAGGAGGCGCGCCTGCCTCGTCAAAGAGTGCCCCGATGCGCAGCATCGACGACGAGATCCGCGAGAAGTACCTGGAGCGGGCGATCCGCGAGCTCAACCAGATGAGCCGCGAGGTCCAGGAGTGCTCCCACTGCCCGCGCGGCAAATTGATGCCCGTGCTCGGCTCCGGGCACCCGCAGGCGGACGTCTTCATGCTCAAGCACGCGCCGATGGCCGCGGAGATCGAGGAGGGGGTCGCCTTCTACGGTCGCGCCGGCAACGCGCTGATGAAAAGCTTCAAGCGCCTCGGCATCGACCCGCTCGCCGTCTACGGCACCCTCTGCGTCAAATGCCCGACGCCCGAGCCCGACCTCGCCGCCGGCGAGTGCGTCGGCCGCCTGGTCGAAGAGCTGGCGATCGTGCAGCCGAAGATCGTCGTCGTCATGGGCGAGCCGGCCCTGCGCATCCTCAACGGTCTCAGCGTCCCCCTCGCCCGGGAGATCGAGCCCCGCGAGGGCGAGATCCAGGCCTTCACCCCCACCGTCGACGCCCTCTACGTCCCCGACATCGACGAATCTCTGGACGAAGAGGGCGCCAAGCAGCGCTTCTGGCGAGCGTTCAAGACGCTCGGCGAGTGGTACGACGACTTGCCGCCGTACTGATCTTTCTCTAACTTCTTTGTCTAATGGAC
>DASZDI010000351.1:0-2357 GCA_035942135.1 Solirubrobacterales bacterium
CCTCGATGCCGAAGGACAAGATCCAGAAAGCGATCGACGTCGGCACCGGCGCCGGGTCCGACGGCGCCGCGATCGAAAGGGTCCTCTACGAGGGCTACGGCCCGGCCGGGGTCGCCGTCCTGGTCGAGGCGCTGACCGACAATCGCAACCGCGCCAGCGCCGAGATCCGGCACGCCTTCTCCAAGCACGGCGGCAACCTCGGCGAGCCGGGCTCGGTCGCCTGGATCTTCGAGAAAAAGGGCGCGATCGTCCTCGACGGCAGCCGCTACAGCGAGGACGACCTGATCGGCGCGATCGACGCCGGCGCCGAGGACGTCCGCGAGGACGAAGGCAACCTGCGCGTGATCTGCGACCTGCACGACCTCACCGCCGTGCGCGAAGCGCTGGAGGGCGAAGGCATCGAGTTCGAGTCCGCCGGCCTCGTCACCGAGCCGAAAAGCACCGTCGAGCTGAAGGGTCACGACGCAGAACGGGTCCTCAAACTGCTCGAGGCGCTCGACGACCAGGACGACGTCGACGAGGTCTACGCCAACTTTGCCATCCCGGCCGAGGGGCTCGAGCAGCTTGCCTCCTGAGCAGTTCGTGAGGGGTCGGAGGGCCCTCGGCAGACACAGCTCGCCTATGGCTTGCTGTTGAGTGTCTGCCGAGGGCCCTCCGACCCCTCACGAACTGCTCAGGAGGCATCCGACGGGATGCCGAGAATCAGTTCTTATGCAAGTTGTGATGGGAATTGACCCTGGGGCCGCGAACCTCGGGTTCGGGATTGTTCGTGTCGAGGGCAACCACATGGTGGCGCTCGACGGGGGTGTGGTCGAGACGACGCCGGACCTGCCGATGGAGCGCCGCCTGCGGCGGATCCACCAGGCCCTTGCCGAGCTGATCGCCTGGCACGAGCCGAAGGCGATGGCGATCGAGGAGGTCTACTTCGGCAAGAACGTGCGCTCGGCGATGGCCGTCGGGCAGGCGAGCGGGGTGGCGATGCTGGCGGCGGCCGAGCGCGGCGTCGGCTGCTTCTCCTACACGCCGCAGGCGATCAAGATGGCGGTCTGCGGCTCCGGCGCCGCCGGCAAGGGGCAGGTCCAGCGGATGGTCGGGACGCTGCTGGGGCTGCCCGCGCCACCGGAGCCCGACCACGCAGCCGATGCGCTGGCGGTGGCGATCTGCCACGGCGGCGGCAACGGCCACCGGCAGGCGGTCGCCTTCGCCGGGGCGACGAGCGGCAAAGCCGACGGGGAACGGGTGGCCGGATGATTGCCGCGGTGCGAGGCGAGGTGATGGTGCGGCGGCCCGACCACGTCGTGATCGACGCGGGCGGCGTCGGCTACCGGCTCGCCGTCTCCTCGGAGACCCTGAAGGCGGTGCCCGCGACCGGGCGCGACGCCTTCCTCCACGCCGAGCTGATCGCCCGCGAGGACTCGCTCGCCCTCTACGGCTTCTCCTCCGAGGAGGAGCGGGACCTCTTCCGCCTCCTGATCACGGTCAGCGGCGTCGGCCCCAAAGTCGCGATCGCGACCCTCTCCGGAGGCACCGCGCGCGACCTCCTGCGGGCGATCGCCGCGGGCGACGCCAAACGCTTCCAGGCGGTGCCGGGAATCGGCAAGCGCACCGCCGAGCGGATCATCGTCGAGTTGCGCGAGAAGGTCACCGGCGCTCTGGAGGAGGAGGTGGCCCTGGTCGGCGGCGAGGACGGCGACCCGCGCGCGCTCGCCCGCGACGGCCTCGTCAACCTCGGCTACGCGCCGCTCGAGGTCGAGCAGCTGCTCGACGGCATCGAGGGAGACGAGCCGCAGGAGCTGGTCGCGGCGGCGCTGCGCAAGGCCGGGGCTTCCAGGAACGCCGCGTGAGCGAGGCCCCGGACATCGGCGGCAGCCGGATCCGCACCCCCGGCATCGACGGCGACCCCGTCCCGGTGGACGCCGAGGTGAAAGTCCACGACGCCCGTGCCGAGGCCCCCGACGAGGACCTCGACCGCTCGCTGCGCCCGCCGACCCTCGAGGACTTCGTCAACCAGCAGCAGGTCACCGACCAACTGGAGATCTTCATCGAGGCGGCCAAGCGCCGCGGCGAGCCGCTCGACCACGTCCTCCTCGCCGGGCCGCCGGGCCTCGGCAAGACCTCGCTCGCCCACATCGTCGCCGCCGAGCTCGGCGTGCCGATGGTGCAGACCGCCGGCCCGGCGCTGGAGCGCAAGGCCGACGTCGCCTCGTTCCTCACCGCCCTGGAGCCCGGCAGCGTCTTCTTCATCGACGAGATCCACCGCCTCGGCCGCGCCGTCGAGGAGACGCTCTACCCGGCGATGGAGGACGGGGAGCTGCCGGTCGTGCTCGGCCAGGGGGCGGGAGCGCGGACCGTGACCC
>DASZDI010000352.1:0-2474 GCA_035942135.1 Solirubrobacterales bacterium
GAGTTGGTCAGGGCGGTGTCGAGGCCGGCGCCGGAATAGCTCTGACCGAAGTCGTTTTCCAGCGGCGTCCCTTCGACCACCAGCGAGCCCGGCGCGTCGATCGTCGTCGCCGGCGTGATCGCGCCGCTGTCGAGGCCCGCCGCCGCGGTCACGACCTTGAAGGTCGAGCCCGGCGGATAGAGGCCCTGGGTCGCCCGGTTGACCAGCGGCCTTTCGATTTCGTCCGAGTTCCACTTTTCGAGGTCGAAGGGAACCCTGTTCGGATCGAAGGAGGCATTGGAGGCCATCACCTTGACCGCGCCGGTGCCGGGCTCGATCGCCACCACCGCCCCGAAGCCCGCTTCCTGCAGCGCCGCCAGCGCCGTCCGCTGCGCGTCGGCGTCGATGTTGGTGACGATGTCGTTGCCTTCCTGCTCGCGCCCGAGCAGCTCGTCGGCGATCGAGGCGAATTCGGAGTCTTCGCCGACCAGTTCCTCGTTGTGGAACTGCTCGAACTCGCTCTGGCCTTGTTCGATGAAGCTGTAGCCGATCGGGTGGCCGAAGAGGCTGCCTTCGGGATAGCGGCGGACGAAGCGCAGCGAGTCGCCCCGGCCCTTCTTCACCGACTTCGCGATCACCGTCCCGTCGGCGGTGAGGATGCGCCCCCGGCGGATCTGCTGCTGCTCGAACAGCGGCCGTTTGTTCGCCTCCTTCTGCCGCAGCGCCTCGGCGTCGAAGACCGACCAGTAGGACGTGAAGCCGACCAGGACCCCGAAGAGGACGACGATGAAGGCGAACAGCTTGACGATCTGCCGGTTCACGCCGGGGCCCCCATCGCGGCCGCCCGACCGCTCGGCTGCGCGGCTTCACGCCGCGCCCGGTCGGAGACCAGCAACAGCAGCGCCAGCAGCACGAAGTTGGCGACGATCGAGCTGCCGCCGTAGCTGATGAACGGCAGGGTGACGCCGGTCAGCGGGATCACCCGGGTGACGCCGCCGATGATCACGAAGGCCTGGATCGCGAAGACCGCGGTCAGCCCCGTCGCCAGCAGCTTCGAGAAGCCGTCGTTGGCCAGCAGCGCGATCTTGAAGCCGCGGGCGGCGATCAGCAGGTAGACGAGGACCACCCCGACGGCGCCGAAGAGGCCGACCTCGTTGACGATCAGCGCGTAGATCATGTCGGTGTGGGCGGCGGGCAGGAGGGCGTTGTCGGTCCCCGGCACCGTCACCAGCGCCTCGCCGAAGCCTTTGCCGAAGAGGCCGCCGTCGGCCTGGGCGAAGATCGAGTTGAGGATCTGGTACCCGGTTTCTTCCGGGTCCCGGTAGGGGTGCAGCCAGGTTTCGATCCGGTCCTGGACGTGCGGCACGGTCTTGGCGAAGAACCAGGCGCCGAGCAGGAACATCCCCATCCCGATCGCGACGAAGGAGAAGCGGCCGGTCGCGACGTAGAGCAGGGCGAGGAAGGCGGCGAAGAACATCAGCGAGCTGCCGAGGTCGCGGATGAAGACGAGCATGAACATCGAGGCGCCCCAGACCACCAGCATCGGCCCGAAGTGCTTCAGCGGCGGCAGCGTGATCCCGAGGACGCGGCGGGCGCCGACGATCAGCACCTCGCGGTGCTCGCGCAGGTAGCTGGCGAGGAAGACGACGATCGCGATCTTGGTGAACTCGGCCGGCTGGAAGGCGAGCGGCCCGACCTTGACCCCGAGGTAGGCGCCGTTGACCTGCTGCCCGATCCCCGGCACCCGCGGCGCCAGCAGCACCAGCAGGCCGCCGATCGCGATCGTGTAGCGGTAGCGCTCGAGCACGTCGTAGTCGCGCAGGAAGTGGATCGTCAGCGCGAACAGGACCAGCCCGAGCACGAACCAGTTCGCCTGGTCGCGGGCCAGGGTCTCGTCGAGCCGGTAGATCATCACCAGCCCGAAGGTGGTCAGGGTGGCGACCAGCGGGAAGAGGTACGGGTCGGCGTTGGGGAGGCGGATCCGCAGGTAGATGTGGGTCGCCAGGCAGATCGCCAGGAAGTAGGCGCCGTAGGTGAGGCTGAGGTCGCCGAGCTTGTCGCCCTCCTGGGCGAAGACCGCGGCGAAGCCGGCGGTGAGCAGGAGGGCGACGGGAACCAGGGCGAGCAACTCCCGGTTCCTGGCCGACGTCAACGAAGCCCCTCGGTCTTTTCGATGTCCTCGACGAGGGAGACGGCGTCCTCGCGGGAGCGCAGGTCGTGGTCGGTGACCGCGGCCCGGCGCTTCGGCGGCAGCGCCTCGGTCTGGATCGGGCTCGCGTAGCGCTCGCTGTAGAGCTCGATCCCGAAGGGCAGCTCGTAGGGGGCGCCGCGGTAGAGGGCGACGCGGCCCGCGTCGTCGGTGCCGAGGAACCAGATCTGGCGGTTGCCGTACCAGGCGCCGAAGGCGACCGCGGCGAGGACGAGGAGCGTGAGCAGGGCCTTGGCGACGGTCCGCAGGCCGCGGCGCCTGGGCGGCGCGGCGCGCTCCTCGCGGC
>DASZDI010000353.1:0-3645 GCA_035942135.1 Solirubrobacterales bacterium
ACCCCCGAACCCACCCCCGAGCCGACTCCGATTCCGACCCCGACTCCCGCTCCCGGCACCGGCGGCCCGATCTTCTGGGGCGCGACGATCGGCAGCCACCTGACCGGCGGCCAGGCCCCCTGGGACATGAACGCCGTCACCAGGTTCGAGGAAGGGACCAAGAAGAAGGTCTCGATGGTGAACTTCTTCCAGCCCTTCGCCAACTGCAACCCGACCTGCTCCTTCTACAGGTTCCCGGTCACCCCGATGAACAACATCCGCGCCCACGGCTCGATCCCGGTGCTGAGCTGGAGCTCGCAGTCGCTCCCCGCCTACCGCGAGCAGCCCGACTTCCAGCTCTCCGACGTCAACTCGGGTCGCTACGACGCCTACATCCGCGAATTCGCGACTCAGGCCAAGGCCTGGGGCCATCCGTTCTTCCTCCGCTTCAACTGGGAGATGAACGGCAAGTGGTTCGCCTGGCACGAGGGCGTCAACGGCAACCAGCCGGGCGAATTCGTCAGGGCCTGGCGCCGCGTCCACGACATCTTCACCTCGGTCGGCGTCACCAACGCGACCTGGGTCTGGTGCCCGAACGTCGAGTACACCGGCAGCACCCCGCTCGCCTCGCTCTACCCCGGCGACTCCTACGTCGACTGGACCGGCCTCGACGGCTACAACTGGGGCACGAACCCGAACAAGCCGGACAAATGGAAGACCTTCGACCAGGTGTACCGCGCCTCCTACACGTACATCACGCAGACCCTGGCCCCCTCGAAGCCGATGATGATCGGCGAGGTCGCCACCAGCGAGTACGGCGGCTCCAAGGCGGCCTGGATCAAGGACATGCTGGCCCGGATCCCGACCGAATACACCAAGATCCGCTCGGTGCTCTGGTTCGACAAGTTCGACAGCAGCATGGACTGGCCGATCGAGACCTCGACCAGCGCCACCGCCGCCTTCGGCGAAGGCATCCAGAACCCGCTTTACGTGGGCAACACCTTCGGCGACCTCGGCGCGACGAAGATCCTTCCCCTGAACTGAGTAGGGAATTTCAACCCCACCTGGACAAACGTCCAGGTGTCGGCCCGGTAGCTGAAAGGCGGGGCTGGGGCGCCGATGGGCCTGTATGGCCGCTCGCCTCTCCAGCCGCTCCGCCCTCCACGTCGCCTGGGCCGCCGTCGTCTTCCTCCTCCTCAGCGCCGGGATCGCCCTGGCGAGCTCGGGCGGGGGCAAGGCGAGCCAGGGCAAGAAGCACGCCCGGCTCGGCGACGCGCGGGCCCTGATCGGCAAGAACCGCTGCGTCAGCCGCGGCACCGCCAAACGGGTCAAGACGAGCGGCCGTGTCCGCCGCCGCTGCGCCCGCAGGAAAGCCGTCGTCAGCGGCACCCCGCAGCCGATGTACTGGGGCGCAACGATCGGCGACCACATCACCGGCGACCAGGCGCCCTGGGACATGAACGCGGTCGCCGCCCTCGAGTCCTCGGTCGGCAAGTCGGCCTCGATGGTCCAGTTCTTCCAGCCCTTCGCCAACTGCAACCCGACCTGCTCCTTCTACTCCTTCCCGACCGAGCCGATGGACGACATCCGCGCCCACGGCTCGATCCCGGTCCTGAGCTGGAGCTCGCAGGCGATCCCCTCGACCCTCAACCAGCCGGACTTCCAGCTCGGCGACGTGATCTCCGGCCGCTACGACGAGTACATCCGCGAGTTCGCGACCGAAGCCAAGGAATGGGGCAACCCGTTCTTCCTCCGCTTCAACTGGGAGATGAACGGCAACTGGTTCCCCTGGTCGGAGGGCGTCAACGGCAACACCACCGGCCAGTACGTCGCCGCCTGGCGCCACGTCCACGACATCTTTGCCGCGGTCGGCGTCACCAACGTCTCCTGGGTCTGGTGCCCGTTCATCGACCCGGCCGGCTCGCTGCAGGACGTCGCCCCGCTCTACCCCGGCGACGCCTACGTCGACTGGACCGGCCTCGACGGCTACAACTGGGGCACCAACCCGACCTCGCCGCGCGGCTGGAAGAGCTTCGACCAGCTGTTCCGCAGCAGCTACGACCAGATCGCCGAGGCGATCGCCCCCGGCAAGCCGATGATGCTGGGCGAGTTCGGCTCCAGCGAGCACGGCGGCTCCAAGGCCGACTGGATCCGGGACGCACTGGCGCGGATCCCGGCCGAATACCCCCAGGTCCGCGCCGCCCTCTGGTTCGACAAATTCGACGACAACATGGACTGGCCGATCGAGACCTCGACCAGCGCCACCGCCGCCTTCGGCGAAGGCATCCGCAACCCGGTCTACGTCGGCGCCTCCTACGGCGGCCTCGCCGGCGGCGCGATCGCCCCGCCGAGCTGATCCGGGGGCGTCCTCCAGATGCCGCCGCGGTCGTTCCCTACACTTTCCCGCCTGGCTTCTGGTTCTCACGCGAAGCGCCCAGGGGCGCCGCCGATCGTCGTCGCGCTCCTGCTGGCGCTGCTCGGCTGCGCCCTGCTCGCGGCCCCCGTCTCCGCTGCCGCGACGGCCGACCGGGCGGGCAAGGTCGGGAAAAAGCAGCCCGAGAAGAAACGGCACCCGAAGCCGAAGCCGATGTACTGGGGCGCCTGGATCGGCGAGCAGTTCACCGGCACCGACGCTCCCTGGGACATGAACGCGGTCGCCCGGTTCCAGGCGGTGGTGGGGGGCAAGGGGCTCTCGCTGCTCGAGTTCTCCTCTCCCTTCGAGGACTGCGCCAAGCTCCCGTGCCACTTCTACAGGTTCCCGACGATCGCGATGAACAACGTCCGCGCCTACGGCGCGATCCCGGTCTTCAGCTGGGGGGCGGAAGCGAACCCGCGGGTCTCCGTCGAACAGCCCGACTTCCAGCTCGCCGACATCGCCGGCGGCGCCTACGACGCCGAGATCGCCCAGTTCGCCGCCGAAGCGCGCGACTGGGGCCACCCGTTCTTCCTCCGCTTCAACTGGGAGATGAACGGCAATTGGTTCCCCTGGTCGGAGAAGGCGAACGGCAACGCGCCCGGCCAGTACGTCGCGGCCTGGCGCCGCGTCCACGACATCTTCGGCGCCGTCGGCGCCCACAACGCGACCTGGGTCTGGTGCCCGTACGCCGACACCCCGCAGCGCCTCAAGCAGACGCCGCTGAAGCCGCTCTACCCCGGCCACGGCTACGTCGACTGGACCTGCCTCGACGGCTACAACTGGGGCCGGAACCCGGTCAACCCGCGGCCCTGGCGCAGCTTCGACGAGATCTTCGCCCCCGCCTACAAAGCGGTGACGAAGAAGATCGCCCCGCGCAAGCCGCTGATGCTGGCCGAGTTCGCGACCAGCCCCTACGGCGGCCACAAGGCCCTCTGGATCCGCAAGATGTTCGAAAAGCTGCCGCGTAAATACCCGCGGGTCCGCGCTCTGATCTACTTCGACTCGGTCGATCGAGGGGTGGATTGGCCCTTGGAGACCTCGCCGCGCGCCGCCAGGGCGTTTGCCAAAGGGGTCCGCAAGGGCAGGTACGCCAACAACCGGTTCGCCGAAATAGCAACCAGTCCGATTCCGCCGCTGCGCTGATCCTCGCGGCCTGACCTTCCGTAACAGGGTCGAGGGCATCGCCGCAGCGATCGTCACCGGTCCGGGTTTGAGTGCAGGAGACAGATGAAGAGGATGGAACGCAAGAG
>DASZDI010000354.1:0-2587 GCA_035942135.1 Solirubrobacterales bacterium
GATGAGGTGGAGGTGGCGGTGGGTGCTGCCGGCTCGGTTGCCTACGTCGAGGATCTGCTCGGGGCGCATGGCCAGGGCCTCGGAGGCGTTCTCCAGCTGCTGCTCTTCCTCCTCGTCGCGTTTGCCCTTCCAGGCGACCAGGGCTCCGTTTGGCTTCAGGAGCGGGGATGCGAGCTCGGCGAGGGTGGAGAGGCGACCGACGGCGCGGGCCGTGACGGCTTCATAGGCTTCGCGGCCGTCCGCGGACGCCCAATCCTCGGAGCGGGCGTTGATGACGGTGGCGTTGGGGATCCCGGCGCCATCGATGGCGCGGCGCATGAACTCGCACTTGCGGCCGACCGACTCGAGCAGGTCGATCTGCGTCCGGGGCAGCGCGACGGCGAGGACGAGACCGGGGAATCCGGCCCCCGCGCCGACGTCGGCGATGCGGAGGGCCGTCGCCAGCTCAGGCACCTCAAGGCCGGTGAGGCTGTCGACGACGTGTACCTGCCAGGCACGCTCGTCGACCACGGAGCTGACCGAAGCGCGCTCCTCGGCAAGCAGCTCGAGGACCGTCTCCAACTGCCGGCGAGCGGCGGCGTCCAGGCCCTCGTCGGGGGCCGGGGTCACTCCGCGACGAGCGGGGCGACGATCACGCAGCGGCGGGGCTCGTCGCCCTCGCTGTAGGTCTCGACCCCGGCGCGCTCCTTCAGCCGCTCGTGGACGACGCGCCGTTCCTGGGCGCTCATCGGGTCCATCTCGACGACGCGGTTGTTGCTCAGCGCCTGCTCGGCGGCGCGGTCGGCGCGGCTCTCAAGCGTCTCGCGGCGCCGGGCGCGGTAGCCCGCCGCGTCGACGACCACACGCTTGCGCTCGCGCAGCCCGCGGAAGGCCGCCTGGTAGCAGAGCAACTGCAGGGCGTCGATCGTCTGGCCGCGTTTGCCGATCAGCAGGCCGTAGTCGTCCTCCCCCTCGACGGTCAGCAGGATCCGCTCGTCGTCCTCCTCGACGACGACCTCCCCGTCGAGGTCGAGCTCGTCCAGCACCCCCTCTACGAGCTCCTGCGCTCGCTCGGCGGGGTTGTCGGGCCAGTCGTTGCTCTCGGACACGGGCGGGAGGCTATCCCACCGCCTGAAAACGCGCGACCAATCCACGCTCTAGGCTGAGCCCGATGGGCAAGGTCTACGCCGTGGCGAACCAGAAGGGCGGGGTCGGGAAGACGACCACGGCGGTCAACCTCGCCTCCTGCGCCGCCGCCGAGGGCCGCCAGACCCTCCTCGTCGACCTCGATCCGCAGTGCAACGCGACGGTTGCCCTGGGCGGGGGCAGGGAGATGCACCCCTCCTCCTACGACTGCCTGACCGGGGACGTCTCGGTGGCCGAGGCGGCGCGCCCGGCGGGCCCCGACAACCTCTGGCTCGTCCCCGCCAGCCGCGACCTTGCCGGCGCCGCGGTGGAGCTGCCGCGGATCCCCGGGTCGGAGACGCGCCTGCGGGAGCGCCTCGGCCCGATCCGCGAGCGCTTCGCGGTAGCTCTGCTCGACTGTCCTCCCTCCCTCGGGCCGGTCAGCGTCAACGCCTTGACCGCCTCCGACCGGGTGATCGTCCCGGTCCAGGCCGAGTACCTGGCGCTCGAGGGGCTGGTGCAGTTCCTTGAGACTCTGGGACTGATCAGGCGCGAACTCAACCCTCAACTTGAGGTTTCGGGTTTGCTCATAACCATGCACGACGAGCGCACCCGGCTCGCCCAGGACGTCGAGTCCGAGCTGCGCGAGCACTTCGACGGGATGGTCTTCGAGACGGTGATCCCCCGCAGCGTCCGAGTCGCCGAGTCGCCGAGCTATGGTCTTCCCGTGACCGAGCACGCCCCGTCTTCCCGCGGTTCCGTCGCCTACAAGGCGCTCGCGAAGGAGCTGACGAGCCGTGGCTAGCGGCAGGCGCGGGATCGGCCGCGGCCTCGCGGCGATCCTCCCCGAAGCGGAGGAGTCGGCGGCCGGGGAGCTGCGCGAGCTGCCGGTCGGGTTGATCAAGCCGAACCCCTCGCAGCCCCGCACCAACTTCGACGAGGAGGCGCTCGCCGCGCTCGCCGCCTCGATCGAGGCCAGCGGCGTCGTCCAGCCGCTCCTCGTCCGCCCCCTTCCCGACGGCAGCTACGAGCTGGTCGCCGGCGAGCGCCGCTGGCGGGCCGCGCAGCAGGCCGGGATCGAGAAGGTGCCGGCGGTGGTCCGCGACCAGGCCGTGGCCGAGCGGCTGCAGGCGGCGCTGATCGAGAACATGGTCCGCGAGGACCTCAACCCGGTCGAGGAGGCGAAGGCCTGCGCCGCGCTCGTCGAGGAGCTGGGTCTGACCAAAGAGGAGCTGGCCCGCCGCGTCGGCCGCAGCCGCCCCGCCGTCTCCCACCTGATCCGCCTGCTCGAGCTCCCCGACGAGGCCCTGGAGCTGCTCGAGAAAGGCGACCTCAGCGAGGGCCACGGCAAGGCCCTGCTCGGAGCCCCCGGCCACGACACCCGCCGCCGGCGCGCCCGCGACGCCGCCCGGGCCGGCTGGTCGGTCCGCGAAACCGAGCAGAGGGTTCGGCTGGCCGGCCAGCCGAAGGCCAGGCCCAAACG
>DASZDI010000355.1:0-2931 GCA_035942135.1 Solirubrobacterales bacterium
GGCAGCGAGAGATCGGTGAGGTCGCGGGTGAGGAAGATCGCCACCTGTCGGGCCCGCAGGGGAGTGGCGGCGCGGCTGGAGCCGACCAGCTCGGCCCGGGAGATGCCGAAGCGCTCCGCCACCCGCTGCTGGATCTCCTCGACCGAGGTCGGCCGCTGCGAGCGCGTCCCCGGGATCACTTCGGCGATCAGCTCGGTGCTGAGCGGCCGCGCCATCATCGAGGCGTGGGCGATCACCCGGGTCAGGGCGCCATGGAGCTGGCGGACGTTGGCGTCGATCCGGTTCGCCAGCTCGGCGAGGGCCTCGGAGTCGGCGATCTCGACCCCGGCCTCCTCGACCAGGCGGCGGAGGACGGTCAGCCGGGTGGCCAGGTTCGGGGGCTCGACCGCCACCGTCAGGCCCCACTCGAAGCGGTCCCGCAGGCGCGAGGCGAGGGTGGAGAGCTCGCTCGGGATGCGGTCGGCGGAGAGCACCAGCTGGCTGCCGGACTCGTAGAGGGCGTTGAAGGTGTGGAAGAACTCCTCCTCGGTGGCCGGCTTCCCCTCGAGGAACTGCACGTCGTCGATTAGGAGGACGTCGATGTCCCGGTAGCGCGCCTTGAATGCCTCGCTGCCCGAGGATTTCAGCGCCCCGACGAACTCGTTGGTGAACGACTCGGCGGTCGCGTAGCGGACGCTCAGGCCCGGCGCGTTGTCGCGCAGGTAGTTGGCGATCGCCGCCAGCAGGTGGGTCTTGCCGAGCCCTGGTGGCCCGTGCAGGAAGAGCGGGTTATAGGCCTCGGAGGGGGCCTCGGCGACGGCGAGGGCGGCGCCGTGGGCGAGGCGGTTGCCGGGGCCGATGACGAAGCGCTCGAAGGTGTAGCTGGGGTTCAGCTCGATCTCGGACTTGCCCGCGGTCCCTCGCGGCTCGGCGAAGCTGACCTGACGCAGCGCGGCATCGACGGCGGCCAGGGCTTCGGCGATCAGCGAGGAATAGCGGCGTTCGGTCCAGGCCCGGATTCCCTCCGGTGCGGTCAGGTAAAGCGTCTCTCCCTCCACTCCCGCGGCCCCGAGCGGCTCGAGCCAGAGGCGGTAGGTGGACTCCGGGACAGCGGTCTTCAGCCGCTCCTGCGTTGCGCGCCAGAGGGCGTCGAGGTCAGGTCTTGGGGAGTCATCGGGCACCGGCGGGCGACCATAGCGCCGTGCCTATGGACTCAGCCGGGGTGCCTCGCAAATGCCGCAGAAAAGATTTCCGGCGCCCGTCCGTATACTTCCCGCGGCATGAAGCGCACCTATCAGCCAAAGAAGCGGAAGCGGGCGAAGACCCACGGTTTCCGCGCCCGCATGAGCACCCGGGGCGGTCGCGCCATCCTCAAGCGCCGTCGCCGCAAAGGCCGCAAGCGCCTCACTCCTTAATGGCGTCGAAGCGACGGCGCCTCTCGCGCAGCGGCGAGTTCGACCGCGTCTATCGCGACGGCTCCTCGCACGCCACCCGCTACCTCGTGCTCTACACCTTCCCGCGGAAGGACGAGGACCGCGAGGACGTCAGGCTGGGGGTCTCGGTAAGCCGCAAAGTGGGAGGGGCTGTGGAGCGCAACAAGGTGAAGCGGACCCTGCGGGAGGCGTTCTGGGGCCTCGCCGACCAGCTACCTCCCAAGCACGACTTCGTGATCGTCGCCCGCTCCGAGATCAAGGACCTGATCGAGCGCGAGGGGACCAATGGGGTCAAGAGCAACCTCGAAGAGGCCCTCGGGAAGGTCCGTTCCACGTGAAACGGGTCTTTTTGGCCCCGATCCGTGCCTACCAGCGGTGGATCTCGCCTGCTTTTCCGCGCCGCTGCCGCTTCGAACCGACCTGCTCGGCCTATGCGGTGGAAGCGGTCCAGCGCTTCGGCGTGGCCCGGGGGCTCCTGCTCGCCGGCTGGAGGGTGCTGCGCTGCAATCCCTTCACTCACGGCGGCTTCGACCCCGTCCCCGATAGATTCACGCTCCGCACCGGCCCCGTCCACCCCGCCGAGTACCACGGAGACGCCCGCTCGTGACCCTGCCTGCCGCCAACATCCTCCAGCCGCTGATCGACATCGCCAACGCGGTCCTGCAGTTCTTCCACGACGACGTCGGCTTCAGCTGGGGCATGTCGATCATCGCCCTGACCATCTGCACCCGCGCCGTCCTGATCCCGCTCACCTACAAGCAGCTGAAAGGGATGCGGGCTCTACAGGCGCTGCAGCCGCAGATCAAGGAACTGCAGGAGAAGTACAAAAACGACAAACAGCGCATGCAGCAGGAAATGATGCGCTTCTACAAAGAGAACAAAGTCAACCCGTTCGCCTCCTGCGTCCCGCTCCTGGCGCAGATCCCGGTCTTCATCACGCTCTTCTTCCTGCTCCGCGACGAGCTTCCCGACGACGTCGGCCCCGGCGGCGCGCCCTTCCTCTTCATCGACGACCTGACCGAGAAGGCCGTCGGCGGCGAACTGATCGTCCTCCTGATCCTCTACATCGGCACCCAGCTGATCTCGGGCCTGGTGATGTCGATCACGGCCGACAAAAGCCAGCGGATCCTGATGTTCATGCTGCCGCTGATCTTCGTCCCCTTCATCCTCAGCTTCCCGGCGGGGCTGATCCTCTACTGGATCACCACCAACGTCTGGACGATCGGGCAGCAGCTTGTGATCCAGAAAGTGGTCCCGCCGCCGGCCGTGGTCTCGCCTGAAGCGGCGGCTGCGTTGGCTTCGACCAAAGCGCCTCCTCCGCCGCCTCGGAAAAAGAAGAAGCGGCGCTAATAGGCGTTGCGGGGGAGAGGGGCTGGGAAGGCCCTTAAATTGCTCGGGTGGGTCGAGCTGCGGCAGTCCTAGGGTCGGACGACCGAGAATTACAAGGCGTTCCGGGCCTTTCCAGCCCCTCCTACGGAGCGCTTCCAGCGCTTCAGATGCCGGTTTCCCTGCGCCGGAT
>DASZDI010000356.1:0-1756 GCA_035942135.1 Solirubrobacterales bacterium
TCCTTCTGGACCATCCTCCTCGGCCTCGCGCTCGCCTTCGGGCCGCTCTTCTTCGCCGGCACCGAGCAGGGCCAGGTGGTCGACACCTACAAGTACTTCGGCGACAGCGGCGTCGATGCCTACAACCTGATCGCCTCGCTCGGCTCCCTCGTCCTCTTCGTCGGGGTCCTGCTGACGCTCGTCAACGCGATCGCCAGCCGCGCCAACGGCCCGGCCGCCGGGCACGATCCCTGGGGCGGCGACACGCTCGAGTGGCTCGCGCTCTCGCCGCCGGAGCCCCACAACTTCGACGTCCTGCCCGATGTCCGCAGCGCCCGGCCGCTGCGCGACATCCGCGTCGCGATCGGCAATCGCACCCGCCGCTCCGAAGAGGCGGCGGCTCGCGAATCGCAGCCGGTAGCCTGAGCACCATGCAATCCGGTGCCGGCGCGCAGACCGCGCCTGACCCGACGGCGGCAGCCTCTCGCTCGCTCCTTCCCACCGTCGTCCGCGACTACCTGACGCTGACGAAGCCGAAGGTCCAGTCGCTGCTGCTGTTCACGACGATCACGACGATGTACGTGGCCGGCGACCCCTCGATCGGCCTCGTCTTCCTCACCTGCCTCGGCGGCGCCCTCTCGGCCGGCGGCGCCGGCGCGATCAACCACGCCGTCGACCGCGACATCGACCGGACGATGGCGCGCACCGCCGACCGCCCCGTTGCCTCGGGCCGGGTCTCGGTCGCGGCGGCGATCGCCTTCGGGCTGATTCTCTGCGCCGCCTCCTTCCTGCTGCTGTCGCTGACCGTGAACCCGCTGGCGGCCTCGCTCTCGCTCTCCGGCTTCGTCGGCTACGTCGGCGTCTACACGCTCTGGCTGAAGCGCAGGACGCCGCAGAACATCGTCATCGGCGGCGCCGCCGGCGCCGTCCCCCCGCTGGTCGCCTGGGCCGCCGTCACCGGCGAGCTCAGCGGCATGGCCTTCTACATGTTCGCGATCGTCTTCTTCTGGACCCCGCCGCACTTCTGGGCCCTCTCGCTGCTGATGAAGGACGAGTACGCGAAGGCCGGGATCCCGATGCTGCCGGTCGTCCGCGGCGAGGAGGAGACCCGCCGCCAGATCCTCCTCTACACCGTCCTCCTCTACGCCGTCACCCAGCTCCCCTTCTGCGCCGGCGGCCTCAGCGCCGCCTACCTGGTCCCCTCGATGCTCCTCGGCGCCGTCTTCATCTACTTCTCGGCGCGGCTGTACCGCGCCCGCGACCGTCGCTGGGCGCTGCGCACCTACCTTTACTCGCTGGCTTACCTGGCGCTGTTGTTCTTGGCGATGGCTGTTGCGGCCAATGTCTAGTTAGGCGTACTTCGGCTCAGCTTCAAGAGGGGTGGCGTAGGGGACTGGATACCCCTCCCCAAAGGCCGTCGCGCAGCTGGGGCGCTCGCTTGGGTGCGGGGCGTTTGTCTTTGAGCCTTTGGGGAGGGGTATCCAGTCCCCATACGAAACCGCGGAGAGCGCCGAAGCGGGGGCAGCTTCATGGTTGAAAAGCCTCGAGGGACGGGAGCTTTCCGGACGAGCCCGGGGTGGTGCTCACCTACTTGTCGAAAGCTGCTGCGGGACGGGGCTGGGTCGCTTGCGAAAGCCGGCGGTGGCGCGGTGGTTGTCAGCTCTACCGGGGGCTTCAGGCTGCGGGGAGCTCCGGCTTGGGAGGGGAGCCAGAGTGCCCCTCCCGGAAGGCTCATGGACAAGCAATCCGAGCCCGAGCAGACATCCCAGCTGCGCGA
>DASZDI010000357.1:0-3822 GCA_035942135.1 Solirubrobacterales bacterium
CTGTTGAGTGTCCGGCGAGGCGCACCCCCGGCCCCTCTCACGGGTTGACGATGGTCAGAGCCAGCGAGTGCTGAGGCGTTGGATTGCTGCCTCGCAGAGGGCGACTGCTCGGGCCAGGGTGTCGAAGTTGAGGTTCTCCGCGGTATCGGTGGGCCAGTGGTAGTTGGCGGCCTGCTTGAGGTCGTTGCAGCTGCAGAGGACGGCGGTCTCGTAGCCGGCGGCGAGGGGCTCGAGGCCGTCGGTGCCGTTGTGGATGCGGAGGTTGGGGTAGAGCCACTCGCCCTCTTCCTCGGCGAGGCTGTCCATGAAGTCGAGGGCGCGGGGCGGGTACTCGTGCATCTTCAGGAAGCCCTCGCCGCGGAGGACGAGCAGGTGCTCGGAGCCGAGCGCCTCGAGGCAGAGGAAGAAGGTGCTCTCCCGCGGCAGCTCCGCGAAGTGGCGCTCGCCGAACGCCTTCATCCCCTCGCTGAAGGACTCCTCGGAGCCGGTCGAGAGGAGGACCAGGCGGACGCCCTCGGGCGGCGCGGTCGCGTAGCGGCGGGCGAGCGCCAGCAGGGCGACCACCGAGGCGCCGTTGTCGTTGGCGGCCGGGACGCTCTTGCGGACGCCGATGTCGGTCATCGCCGCGGCGCTGCCGAGCCCGAGGAGGAGGCCGAGCTTGGCGAGCGGCTTGAAGCCGGTGACGGCGCCCAGCGCCGCCAGGGCCGGCCCGCCGATCACCGGCGTCATCAGGGGCGGGCTGGTGTCGTTGCGCTCGATCAGGCCGAGGCGGTCGGCGACCTGGGCGGCGCCGGGGTGGAAGACGAGCCCGGAGTGGGGGGCGTCGTGGTGCGCCATGACGACGACCGTGCGCTCGGCGCTCGGGTCGCCGAGCTCGCAGACGACGTTGTAGGTGGTGCGCCTGGGGAGGAGGCGACGCAGGCGCCGCTGCTTCGGCGGGAAGTCGTCGGCGATCCCGGCGGCGCCGATCGCGCCGAGGAGCGCCCCGAGCAGGCGCCGCCCGCGCAGCGCCGCGGCCGCGGCGAGGACCCCCAGCACCGCGCCGAGCCCGAGCGGCCACCAGTAGGTGCCGTGGGCGGACTCGGCCTCGATCCGCGCCCTCGCGCCGAGCTCGTCGAACTGCGCGACCAGCCACTCGGCCGCCCGGCGCTCCCCCTCGGAAGCGGACGGACGCTCGATCCTCTCCAGTTCCTCGAGCCGCTCCCGCAGCCAATTCGCTTCCTCAGGCATCCGCGAGGAAGCTAGCCGCTTACCATGGGCGCATGCTCGGTGGTGGGTCTATAACCCTCTTCCACTTTCGCGGGATCAAAGTCACGGTCGACTGGTCCTGGTTCATCGTCCTCTTCCTGGTCATCGTCTTCATGACCGGGAACTTCGAAGACCAGCTGGGCCAGTCGGGGAGCGGGCCGTTCCTGCTCGGCGTGCTGGCCGCGGTCGGCTTCTTCGGCTCGATCCTCCTGCACGAGTTCGGCCACGCCGTCGTCGCGATGCGCAACGGGATCGGGATCACCAGCATCCAGCTCTGGATCTTCGGCGGGATGGCGCGGATGGACCGCGAAGCCGATTCCGCCGGCACCGAAGCGAAGGTGGCGCTGGCCGGGCCGGCGGTGACGCTGGCGATCGCCGTGGTCCTGGCGGCCGTCGGCACCCTCGCCGCGGGCTGGCACGGCTTCCGCGAGGCGCTGGTCCTCGACCCCGGCTCGGACGTGTCCGGCCTGATGGCGCTGACCGCCTGGCTGGTGACGATCAACGTCCTCGTCCTCGTCTTCAACCTGCTCCCGGCCTTCCCGATGGACGGCGGCCGCGTCGCCCGGGCGATCGCCTGGTGGCGGACCGGGAACCGCAACACCGCGACCCGCTTCGCCGCCAACCTCGGCCGTCTCTTCGGCTACCTCTTCATCGGCCTCGGCCTGGTCCTGGTCTTCACCGGCGAGGAGTTCTCGGGCATCTGGCTCGCCCTGATCGGGATGGTGATCAACGGCTCCGCCCGCGGCGCCGCGATGCAGACGGCGCTGACCAGCCGCATCGGCGACGTCCGCGTTGCCGACGTGATGGACCGCGAGCCGGTCGCGATCCCCGGCGACATCAGCGTCGAGCGCGCCCTCGACGAGTACTTCCTCCGCTACCGCTGGCCCTGGTTCCCGGTCGTCGACGCCGCCCACCGCTTCCTCGGCCTGATCGAGCGCGACAAGGCCGACGAGATCCCGGAGATCGAGCGCGCCGGCTCCCACGTCTCCGACTTCGTCGACCACGACATCGGCCTCTTCGTCCGCGACGACACCCCTCTCGACTCCCTGCTCGCCAACCAGAACCTGCGCCGCCTCGGCGCCCTGATGGCAGTCGACTCCGAAGGCCGCCTCTCAGGCGTGATCACCATCGAGCAGGTCGGCCGCGCCCTCCGCGACGCACCCGCCGGCAGCTGAGCGCCCCCGAGAAGTCTCTATCTATGGAGGCGACGATGGGCGATCTCATAGACGCTCGGCTTCCACGGCCGCTCGGGATGCCGCTCGCCCACTGCGATTAACGCCAAGGCGGGCACCTCGTTTTCTTCGTCGCCGGTGAGAACCCCTCCCCACCGGCCGTCAGGCGGGGGAATGTAGAACTTGACGCAGCCGCCTAGGCGGGTTCCATCTCTGCCTTCCTCCTTACAGCGCAACAGCCATTTACGCGGGCGCCTTTCTCGCGCAGAGTCGCAACCACAGGCTCGATCGCTGCTCGCGCTGCCGGCGTGCAGTGGCCTAGATCCTCGGTGAGAACCTCATCGACAATGCGAATCTCAAAGCGCGGACCCGCGCCCGCGCTTGGCAATTGCTATCCCTCGTTATCGGTGGGCAAAGACCCGAAGTGCCGATCGAAGCTCTCACGGCTCATCGGCGTGGTCCCGGTGCGCTTTCTGATCTCCTCGATCAAAGTCACCTTGGAAGGCCAATCCGGTGCGAAGACGAGCTTCACCTCCGCTGCTTCCTCCTCGGTCATTTCATCGATCTGCGCGTACAGCTCGGCCTTGGTCATAGCCAGATCGTAGCTTCCGTTGCCGCCGCCAACTGCAGCTAGGCGACCGGCGGTGACGGTCGACGATGCGGCCGATACGTCCTCGCCCGGCGGCTGCGTTTGCACTCGCCGTCGTCCTCTATGTGCTCGAGCGAGGACCCATCGTCGTCTCGCGCCGGCTCGAGTTGGGAGACGAGCTCAGGGACCGGCGCCGACGTAAGCGCGAACGTCGCTGAGCCCGGACGTAGTTGTTCCCGCTGTGCGGGAACAAGGTTCCATCGAGTTATCTGACCGGGCGGTGGCGGTCGACGATGCGGCCGAAGTCGGTGCCGGGGGGGAGGGTGCCGAAGGCCTGGCCCTGGTCGCCGGAGAGGCGGGAGGCGCAGAAGGCGTCGGCGGTGGCTTCGTCGCCGTAGCGGACGAGGAGGGAGCCTTGGAGGGCGAGGGCCATCTTCTCGACGATGCGGCGGGCGCGGGATTCGATCGTCTCCAGGTCGCCGGGGAGCTCGTCGCGGAGGGAGGCGGCGAAGGAGGCGAGGCGGGGCTCGGCGACGGCGCCCTCCTCGACCTCGCGGAAGAAGGCTTCGACGGAGGCGGGGGACTTGACCATGGCGCGGAGGACGTCGAGGCACTGGACATTGCCGGAGCCCTCCCAGATGGAGTTGAGGGGCGACTCCCGGAAGAGGCGGGGCATGCCGGAGGCTTCGACGTAGCCGTTGCCGCCCAGGCATTCGAGGGCTTCGGCGGTGTGGGCCGGCCAGCGTTTGCAGACCCAGTATTTGCCGACCGCAAGGCCCAGGCGTTTGAAGGCGGGTTCGCCACGGTCAGTGG
>DASZDI010000358.1:0-2816 GCA_035942135.1 Solirubrobacterales bacterium
GTCTTAGTCCAGCCGCCGCTCGGCCGCGTCGGCTGCCTCGGCGAGCTGGACGACGACGTTCGCGAACTGGTCGAAGCCCTCGTCGGTCTTGCCGTACTGGCCCGCTGCGTAGCGGGCGAAGACGCCCTCGAGGATGATCGCCAGCTTCCAGTAGCCGAGGGCGACGAAGAAGTCGAGCTCGGAGAGGTCGCGGCCGGAGCGCTCGGCGTAGCGGGAGGTCAGCTCCTCGCGGGTGGGGAAGCCGGGGGCGAGGTTGGCGGGCATGCCGAGGGCGAGGGAATCGTCGCCGCGCTCGGGCCAGTAGACCATCAGCAGGCCGACGTCGGCGAGCGGGTCGCCGAGGGTGCAGAGCTCCCAGTCGACCACCGCGGCGACCTCGCCGCTCGGGGTGAGGATCATGTTGTCGAGGCGGTAGTCGCCGTGGACGATCGTCGCCGGCCCCTGCTCGGGGATCCGCGCCGAGAGCGCCTCGTGGACGCGGTCGATCGGCTCCAGCTCCCGCGTCTTCGACTTCTCCCACTGGCCCTTCCAGCGGTGCAGCTGGCGGGCGACGTAGTCCTCCTTGCGGCCGAGGTCGCCGAGCCCGGCGGCGTCGGGGTCGACCGCGTGGATCTGGACCAGGGTGTCGGCGACGCGCTCGCCGATCGCCCGCCGGTCGCCCTCGTCGGGGAAGACCTCGGCCTCCATCAGCCCGCGCAGGATCGGGCCCTCGACGAACTCCATCACGTAGAAGGGGGCGCCGTTGACGCTCTCGTCCTCGCAGAAGCCGACCACCGGCGCGACCGGGACGTCGGTCTTGCCGAGGGCGGAGACGACCTTGTGCTCGCGCCCCATGTCGTGGGCGGAGCCGAGCCGCTTGCCGAGCGGCGGTCGCCGCAGCGCCCAGCTCTGGTCGGCGGCGTCGGTGACGCGGTAGGTGAGGTTCGAGTGGCCGCCGGCGATCCGCTCGAAGCGCAGCGGGAAGTCGACGCCGGCGACGTTCTCGCCGAACCAGGCTTCGACCGGCTGGGGGTCGATCCCGTCCGGCGCCGCGACGGTGCCGTCTGCCTCGGTAGCCTCGTCAGCCATAGCCGCGCAAGCATATTCACGATCAGCTCGAAGGCTGAGCCCGTCGCTTGCCAATCGGCTGAGGATCGGGTTCGCGATCGGCTTCGCCGTGCTGACGGCGATGGCGGTGGTCGGCGTCGGCCGCTTCATCGAGCAGCGCCAGGACTTCGAGGACCAGATCGCCCGCTCCTACCAGGTGGAGATGGGCGCGCGGGTGCGGATCGCCCAGGGGACCGGCGGCGAGCAGGCGCGGGAGATGGTCGCCCGGGAGGCGCGGCGCCGTAGCGACCTGCGCGACGCGATCTCCGCCGACACCCGCGACACCGCCCTGCTCGTCGCCGCCGGGCTGATCGCCGGGCTGACCGGGGCGCTGCTCCTCTTCAGCGGGCTGATCTCCTCGATGCGCCGCCCCCTCGAGCAGCTGGTCGGCGCCGCCGGCCGCCTCGCCGAAGGCGACCGCAGCGCCCGGGTCGAGGTCGGCGGCCTCGCCGAGACGGCGACGCTCGGCGCCGCCTTCAACGAGATGGCCGAGGAGCTCGAGCAGGAGGAGAGCCGGCGCGAACAGCTCGATCGCCTCAAAGACGAGTTCGTCCTCACCGCCTCGCACGAGCTGCGCAGCCCGCTCACCTCGGTCCAGGGCTTCGCCGAGCTGCTGATGCTCGACCGCGACTCGCTGACCCCGCGCCAGGCGGAGACGGTGGAGATCATCCTCGACAACTGCCGCCACCTGGTCCGACTGCTGAACGACCTGCTCGACCTCGCCCGCAGCGACGCCGGCCGCCTCGCGATCCGCCCCCGGCCGACCGAGGTCGCGCCGCTCGTCGAAGACGTCGTGCGTACGATGCGCGCCCAGACCGAGACGGGCGGCCAGGCGCTGACCGAAAACGTCCACCCCGGCCTGCCCCCGATCAACGTCGAGCCCGACCGGATACGGCAAATACTGGTGAACCTGCTTACGAATGCGCATGAGTACTCGCCCGAAGGTGCGTCCATCGAGGTCGTGGCGCGCAGCCTCGGTGCCGAGGTTGAGATCAGCGTGACCGACAACGGACCGGGCATCCCGGCAGACCAGCTCGACCGGATCTTCGACCGCTTCACCCGCGGCGACGCCGGCCTCACCCAGCGCGTGGGAGGCACCGGCCTGGGCCTGGCGATCTCGAAATCCCTGGTCGAGCTGCACGGCGGCAGCATCGCGGCGGAGTCGACCCCCGGCGTCGGCTCGACCTTCCGGGTGCGGCTGCCGGTCGCGGCCGTCCCGGCGGTGGACGGCGGCCAGGCCCCCACCGCGGCCGAGGCGAGCTGATGGCCCGGGTCATCGTCGCCGACGACTCCGAGACGATCCTGCTGCTGATGCGGACCCGGCTGGAGATGGCCGGCCACACCGTCGAGACCGCCTGCGACGGCCAGGAGGTGCTCGACATCGTCGCCGCCTCCGGCCTCCCCGACGTCTTCCTGCTCGACGCGATGATGCCGCGCAAGTCCGGCGTCGATGCCCTCCGCGAGCTCCGCGCCCAGGGAAGCGAAGTCCCCGCCCTGATCGTCAGCGCCCACCAGAACCCCGGCGACGCCGACGCCCCCACCGACTTCGAGATCGACGGCTACGTCACCAAGCCGATCGACTTCGACCACCTGCTGGAGACAGTCGCCGCGCTGACGAGTTAAGAGTACAAGTTAACTAGCCCTGTTAGTATTTTCTTGTATCCTTAATGCATGGAGAGGCTGGCCGATGCTCAAGTCACCGAGCTCTTCCATGTCGCCTTCCTAGATGT
>DASZDI010000359.1:0-3959 GCA_035942135.1 Solirubrobacterales bacterium
GGCTGGACGACCTGAACGTCCATGTGGAAAAGCGCTTCGATCAAGTCGACCAGCGCTTCGACCGGGTCGATGCCGACATCCGCGAACTGCGTGCGGACATGAAAAAGGGATTCGAGCGGATCGACGCAAGATTCGAGGCCATGGACACGAAGTTCGAGGCCAAGATCAACTCCCTGGACGCAAAGCTCGAGACCAGGTTCAACGTCATGGACGCAAAGTTCGAGACCAGGTTCAACGCCATGGACGCAAAGTTCGAAGCCAGATTTGACGGTGTCGATACCAAGTTCGGTGGCGTCGACGCCAAGTTCGCCGGCGTGAACACCAGGTTCGACGGGCTGCAGTCGGAAATGAACAGTCGCTTCGAGACGATGCAGCGAACGATGATCATCGGCTTCGTCACGCTGTTTGCGAGCATCGTCGCCAGTGTGATCGGCGGTGTGCTCGCTGCCCTGGCGCTGGGTTAGTGCGGAACTAGCGCGGAAACCGCCTAAGTAGGTCCGCCCCCGTTGCTACACAGATTCCATGCTCCGCGAGCTGCGAATCGAGAACCTGCTGCTGATCGAGCGGGCTGAGCTGCGGCTGGGGGAGGGGCTGAACGCGATCACCGGGGAGACCGGGGCGGGGAAGACCGTGCTCGCCCACTCGCTCGACCTGCTGATGGGGGGCAAGGCGCGGGCGCAGATCGTCCGGCCCGGGACTGCCGAGGCCTGGGTCGAGGGGGTCTTCGATCTGCCGGAGGGGCTGCTGGAAGAGCCGGAGATGGCGGAGCTGGCCGAGCGGTTGCCGGAGGGGGCTGATGAGGTGGTGCTGGGGCGGCGGGTCTCGGCGAGCGGCCGCACCAGCGCTTTCGTCGCGGGACGAGCCGCCACCGCTGCCGACCTGAAGCTGCTCGGAGGGCGGTTGCTCGCCTTCTTCGGCCAGCACGAGCACCGGCGGTTGACGATCTCCTCGGCACAGCTGGAGATCCTCGACGGCTTCGCCGGGGCCGAGCACCTCGAGGTCCGGCGCGCCTATCGGGAGGCCCACCGCGATTGCGGGCAGCTCGCCGCCGAGCTGGCAGAGCTGCGAGAGCGCGAGGGCTCGCGGGAGCGCGATCTCGACCTCTACCGCTACGAGCTCTCGGAGATCGAGGCGGTGGCGCCGGTCCCGGAGGAGCGGACGGAGATCGCAGCCGAGCGCGAGCGGCTGCGTCACGCGGAGGGGCTGCGCGAAGCCGCGGTTGCCGCGCACCTCGGCCTGGCCGGTGCCGACGAGGACGGCGGCGGCGCCGCGGCGCCGCTGGCGCAGGCCGAAGCCGCGCTGCAGGGGGCGGTGGGGCTCGATCCCGGTCTCGACGCCCTCGCCGAGCGGGTGGCGGCGCTGGCGGTGGAGCTGGGCGACATCGGCTCGGAGCTGCGCGACTACGCGGAGGGCGTCGAGTCCGACCCCGCCCGGCTGCTGGCGATCGAGGAACGGCTGGAGGCGATCGACCGGCTCGAGCGCAAGCACGGCGGCAGCGTCGAGTCTGTGCTGGCGCACGCGGACCGTTGCCGCGAGGAGATCACGCGGCTGGAGGGGGCGGAGGAGCGGAACGTCGAGGCCGAGGCGGCGCTGGCCGCGGCGGAAGCGCGCCGGGTCGAGCTCGGCGAGCAGCTGAGCGCCGGTCGGGAAGCGGCCGTCGGGCCGCTGCGGGAGCGGGTCGCCGCCGAGCTCGAGCGCCTCTCGATGGCGGGCGCCTCGCTCGAGGTCGTGCTCGATCCCCACCCTGACGGTTACGGCGCCGCGGGTCGCGAGACGGTCGAGCTGCGAGTCGCTCCCAACCCCGGGATCGAGGCGGCGCCGCTGCGGGACGCGGCCTCGGGCGGTGAGCTCTCGCGGGTGATGCTGGCGTTGAGCGGGCTCGGCCGGGCGGCGAGCGCGGGGACCATGGTCTTCGACGAGATCGACGCCGGGATCGGCGGCAACACCGCCCGCGTCGTCGGCGAGCGGCTGCGGGCGTTGGGAGAGGACCGGCAGGTCGTCTGCATCACCCATCTGCCGCAGGTCGCCTCCCTCGCCGACGTTCACTTCCGGCTCGAGAAGGACGTCTCCGGCGACCGGGCCGTGGCCACCGTGGAGCGTCTCGACGGCGAGGCCGTTATCGCCGAGATCCGTCGCATGCTCGGCGGCGAGAGCTCCGACGAGGCCGCCACGCGACATGCCCGCGAGCTGCTGGCCGCCGCGTGAGTCTGTCTCAGCGGTCCTATAGCGGCACCTACGACAGACTCGGCGCGCCGCGTCGACGTGCTCCTCTTGTCGCCTCCCCCTCGCTTCGCCTAACCTGAGCCGGTGGCCACCTCCAGTCGCCGTCGCCTCCCTGCCCTGATCGGGCGCAGGAACGGAGCGCGGGCGGAGGCGCCGATCGAGGGAACCGCGCGCTTGGGGGCTCGGACCAAGCACCTGGTCAAACGCCTCCGGCCCGGCGAGATCGCCGTGATCGACCACGTCGACATCGACCGCATCGCCGCCGAGGAGCTGATCGAAGCCGGGGTGGTGGCGGTGCTGAACAACGCTCCCTCCTCCCAGGGCCGCTATCCCAACGCCGGGCCGCTGATGCTGGCGCGGGCGGGCATCCGCCTGATCGACTTCCCCGACGCCGACCTCTTCGCGCTGCTCAAGGAGGGCGACCGGCTGCGGATCGTCGACGACGCTGTTTTCGTCGACGAGGAGGAGGTCGTGCGCGGGCGCGTCCGCCGGGTCGCCGAGCTCGAGCGGGAGATGCAGGAGCACCGCGACCGGATCGACGAGGCGCTGGGGGAATTCGCCGAGAACACCGTCGCCCACGTCCGCGAAGAGACCGACCTGCTGACCGGCAACATCGACTTCCCGCCGACCCGCGCCGTCTTCCGCGACCGGCACGTGCTGATCGTCGTCCGCGGCGATCGCCACCGCCGCGACCTGAAAGCGCTGCGTGCCTACATCCGCGACGTGCGGCCGCTGATCGTCGCCGTCGACGGCGGCGCCGACGGGATCCTCGAAGCGGGCCTGAGGCCGGACGTGATCCTCGGCGACATGGACTCGGCCGGCGACGCGGCGCTGCGCTGCGGCGCCGAGTTGATCGTCCATGCCTATCCCGACGGCCGCGCGCCGGGGCGGGAGCGGCTGCTGGAAGCCGGGCTGGAGCACCAGGTCGTCCCCGCCGCCGGGACCAGCGAGGACGTGGCGATGCTGATGGCGCACGAGAAGGGGGCGGCGCTGATCGTCAGCGTCGGCGCCCACTTCAACCTGGTCGAGTTCCTCGACCGCAAGCGCGGCGGCATGTCCTCCACCTTCCTCACGCGGCTGAAGATCGGCGAGCGGCTGGTCGACGCCAAGGGCGTCAGCCGGCTCTACCACCCGAGTTCCACCCTGGCGCCGATCGCCTTCTTCGCGGTCGCCTTTCTGGTCCTGCTGACGATCCTCGTCATCACCTCGCCCGCCCTCAACGACGTCTTCGAACTGGTCTGGCTGAAGATCCGGATCTGGCTCGGCATCTCCTAGGCGAATAGCCTGCGCCAGTAGATGGGGTACTCCGCGCGCTACCACGCCTCCTCGCTCGTCGCGGTCTTCCTCGCGCTGGCGATCGGGATCCTGATCGGCGCCGAGTTCGGCGGCGACGCGCTCAACAGCACCCGCAAGGACCTCGAGCACAGCCTCGTCGGCAACCTCCAGGACGCGCGCTCGCAGGCCGACGAGCTGGGCGAGGAACTGAACCGCTCCGACGAGTTCGCCGAAAGCGTCTACCCGGTGCTGACGCGGGACCGGCTGGAGGGGCGGCGGATCGGGATCGTCGCCCTCGGCGGCCTGCCGAGCGAGATTACCGGCGAGGTCGAGGAGGCGCTGGCGCCGACGGGGGCGCGGCTGGTCGGGGTCGGGGTGGTGCGGGAGCCGGTCGACGTCAGCGGCCTCGCCGACGACCTGGCCAAGACCCGCTTCGCCGACCTGCGCACCAACTCCGACGC
>DASZDI010000360.1:0-1513 GCA_035942135.1 Solirubrobacterales bacterium
GCGGGGGTTACCCGTCGGCCTCGGCCGAGGCGGGGCGCGGCGGGAGCTTGTGCTCGCCGGCGGCGGCGAGGTCGCCCTCGTCGGGCTCGACGTGGAGGCGGGGGAGGATGCGGTCGAGCCAGTCGGGGAACCACCAGGCGCGGGCGCCGAAGAGCTGCATCACGGCGGGAACGAGGACCGAGCGGATGATCACGGCGTCGATGAAGACGGCGGAGGCGAGGCCGAGGCCGAAGAGTTTGATGATCCGGTCGTTGCCGAGCATGAAGGAGAGGAAGACGGTGACCATGATCGCCGCGGCGGCGGTGATCACCCGGCCGGTCAGGGCGAGGCCGCGGGTGACGGCTTCGGTCGCGTCCTTGCGGTGCTCCCACTCCTCGTGGATGCGTGACATCAGGAAGACCTCGTAGTCCATCGAGAGCCCGAAGACGATCGCGAAGAGGAAGATCGGGAAGAAGGAGATGATCGGGCCGGTGCCCTCGACGCCGATCAGGCTCGCGCCCCAGCCCCACTGGAAGACGGCGACGATCAGCCCGAAGGCGGCGCCGATGCTGAGCAGGTTCATCACCACCGCCTTCAGCGGCACCAGGATCGAGCGGAAGACGATCATCAACAGCAGCGCCGAGAGCAGGACGACGACGCCGATGAAGAGCGGCAGCTTCTCGGCGATCTTCTCGCCGAAGTCCTCGAAGACCGCGGTGATGCCGCCGACGTGGAGGGTGGCGCCGGTCTTCGCCTCGATCGGCGGGATCACGTCGGAGCGGATGTGGTCGAGCAGCTCGGTCGTCTCGATGCTCTGCGGCGAGGTGGTCGGGTAGACCTGGCAGACGCCGGTGTTCTCGGCGGGGTTGAGGACCACCGGCGTGGTTCCGGCGACTCCCTTTTCCCTCTCGAGGGCGCTGCAGAGCTGGGTCAGGGCGGCGTCGTCGCCCTTGGCGGGCAGCGAGGCGACCATCATGAACGGGCCGTTGAACCCGGGTCCGAAGCCGTCGGCGAGCAGGTCGTAGGCTTCCTTCGTCGTCGTCCCCGCGGGGTCGGTGCCGGCGTCGTTGGAGCCCAGTCGCAGCGACAGGGTGGGTATGCAGAGAGCGATCAGCAGGGCACCGGAGAGCAGCGCCGCGAGCAACGGCCGCCGCTGGATCACGCGGCTCCAGCGGTACCAGCGGCTGCCTTCGCCTTCGGGCAGGCGTTTGCGCATCCCCGGCAGCCGCAGGCGGTCGATCCGGTGGCCGACGATCGTCAGGAACGCGGGCAGCAGCGTCAGCGCCGCGATCATCGTGCAGAGGACCGCCAGCGCCGCCGCCATCGCGACGCCGTTGAGGAAGGAGATGCCGAGCAGCAGCATCCCCATCAGCGAGATGATCACGGTGATCCCCGCGAAGAGGACCGCCCGGCCCGCCGTGTCGACCGCCTGGACCGCCGCCGGCCGCGGCTCCAGCCCGTCGGCCAGGCCCTGCCGGAAGCGGGTGAGGATGAAGAGGGCGTAGTCGATGCCGACGCCGAGGCCGATCATCGT
>DASZDI010000361.1:0-5319 GCA_035942135.1 Solirubrobacterales bacterium
GCCCAAAGAATTCACCTCGACCGAATTCGAGCGGGTGCAGACCCTGTTCAACACGGCCCTCCCGCAGACCGGGGCGAACCTCGCCTCGCCGGTCACCGGTGCGATCGTGCGCTGGCGGATCCAGGGGGCGGAAGGCGGTCCGTTCACCCTGCGGGTCCTCCACCCCAACGGCAAAGGCGCCTACGAAGCCGCGGGCACCAGCGCTCCGGCGACTCCGCTCAGCCCGGGCCTGCAGACCTTCTCGACCCACCTGCCGATCCAGGCGGGCGACCTGATCGGGATCGACCCGACCAACCCGACCGACAAAATCGGCGTCGCCGTGACCTCCGGCGCCGCCTACGCGTCGATCTTCCCGACGCCCTTCGACGGCTCCGTCGTCGCCCCGAGCGAAACGTTCAGCGGCAAAGAGATCGAGCTCAGCGCCGAAATCCAGCCGGCGCCGGAAATCACCCTCGTCTCACCGCCGAACGGATCGGTCAAAGGCGGCGCGGTCGTGAAAATCACCGGCGCGAACCTGAACGGGACCAGCTCGGTCAAATTCGGCGAGACGCCGGCGGCCAGCTTCAAAGTCGACTCCGACACGCAGATCACCGCCACGGTTCCGCGCAGCACGCGGCCGGGCAAAGTCGACGTCACCGCCACCACCCTGGCGGGGACGAACCCCAACACCAGGTTCGACGACTTCGTCTACCGCGCCTGCGTGGTGCCGGTGGTCAAGAACCTGACCGAGAAGGCCGCGAAGAGCAAGCTGCGGCGTCGCGGCTGCAAGCTCGGCAAGGTCGGCAAAGTCAAAGCGCCCTCGCCGAAAAAGGTCGGCAAGGTCGTGAAGCAGACCCCGAAGCCGGGCAAGGTACTGGCTCCGGGCGCCCGGGTCCGCGTCAAGGTGGGCATCTAGCGGCAACGCTCGTCCTAGCCGGGGGGCCGCCGAGCGCGGCTCCCCGGCTACGGCGTCCCGTCGCGGCTCAGCAGGCGCGCCTTCTCGGCGGCGAACTCCTCCTCGGTGAGGATGCCCTTGTCGCGCAGGGCGCCGAGGCGTTCGAGTCGCTGCAGGCGGGCGTCCTCGTCGCTGACCGGGAGCGTCGCGGTGGGCGCCTCGGCGGCCTGGCCGCCCGGGCCGGAGCCTTCTCCATCGTCGCCCGCGCCGGGTAGTCGCACCTCTGGCAGGCGCAGCTTCGAGGTCTGCTCTCCCACCTTCCCCGGGATGTCGGCGTCCTTGACGGCGTTGACGACCTTGTCCTTGGTCTGGCCGAAGACGTCGTCGTAGGTCGCCTCGGGGTGCTCGCTCGCCGTCTGCTTGCGCAGCTCGTGGACCCCGAAGGCGGCCATGCCGGCGACGATCAGCGTCGTCAGGAAGGAGCGCAGGCCCTGGCTCGGGCCGCTGAGGAAGTAGAGGCCGACGAGGATCGCCAGGCCGGTGTAGACGTAGCCGACGTGGAGGCGCAGGGTGGGGGCGATGAAGCGGCGCGCGGCGCGGGCGCCGGGGGTCGGCGAGGCGAGCCAGCCCGCGGCGGCGAAGAGGACGCCGACGACGATCACCGTGGTCGCGATGCTGACCATCAGCGAGGTGCCGATCGACCAGGCGGCTTCGCCGGCCGGCTTCACGCTCTCGGTCTTGACCAGCTCGTCGACGACGATGCCGCCGGCGATCTGGCGGGCGACGACGACCGCGAAACCGGCGGCGATCAGGCCGACGCCGCTGAGCAGGACCGTCACCCAACGGCCGTCACGGGAGAGGTAGATCGCGGCGCCGAAGGCGGCGAAGGTGAGGATCGAGAGCAGCAGCGCCAGGCCCTTGACGGCGATCGCGATGTTCTGCGCCGTCTTCAGCTCGTCGGACCTGAGGATCTCGATCTGTGCGGCTTCGGGCGGCAGTTTCTCGACCAGGTCTTCGCCGATCCCCACCTGCTCGGCGAGGTTCTGGAGGAGCAGGCCGAGGTTGAGGCTGACCCTTCCTTCTTCGGTCGAGACGGCTTCTTTCTTGTCTTCCAGCACCGCCAGCAGCTGTTCGTGGGCGGTCCGGTTCGACTCTTCCCAGAGCTCCTGGGCGGTCGAGGTTTCGAGCACTTTTTCGGCGCCCTGGCCGGCGACCTGGCGCAGGCCGCCCGCCGCCGGCCCGGAGAACTCCTTCAGGTCGTCGGGAAGGCGCTCTTCGAGTTCCTTGCGGATGTCGACGTTTTCGTAGAGCTGGTCGACCAGGTAGTCGCTGAGCTCGGTGCGGATCGTCTGGTTCTGGAGCAGCCGGCCGCTGGTCGAGACCCAGTCGCCGGTGTCGAGCGCCTGGCGCTCGGTCCAGATCGCGACGGCGCTGAGGAAGGCGAGGATCGAACCGAGAATTACGAGCCCTCTGACGGTACGTCGTCGTCCGCGGCTCATCGGCGGATGGTATACGTGAGCAATGAAGCTAGAGGGCATTCACCACATCACCGCGATCACCGAGAACGCCCAGCGCAACGTCGACTTCTACGCCGGCGTGCTGGGGCTCAGGCTGGTCAAGAAAACCGTCAACCAGGACAACCCGACCGTCTACCACCTCTTCTTCGCCGACGAGGGGGGCGACCCGGGGTCCGACCTGACCTTCTTCGAGTACCCGGGGGCGGCCCCGGGCCGGCCGGGGGCGGGGATGGTGCACCGGGTCGTCTGGCGCGTCGGCTCGACCGCGGCGCTGGACTTCTGGGCCGAGCGGCTGGGGACGAACGACACGGAGTCGCGGCGCGACGGCGACAGCCTCGTCTTCTCCGACCCTGAGGGACTGGAGCACGAGCTGGCGGTCGTCGACGTCCCCGATGCGCCGCTGATCGCCGACCACCCGGAGGTGCCGGGGGAGCTGGCGCTGCAGGGCTTCCACGCGGTGCGCGCCTACGCCGCCTCGCCGGGGGCGAGCAGCGGCCTGCTCGAAGCGCTCGAGTTCGAGCAGGCGGACAGCGGCTGGGAGGCGCGCGGCGAGCAGCGCGGCGGCCTCTACCTCTACGACGAGCCGCCGTCGGAGCGGGGGGTCCAGGGCGCCGGCAGCGTCCACCACGTCGCTTGGGCCTCGACCCCGGAGGAGCTGCTCGACTGGCGCGACAAGGCCGAGGCCGGCGGTGCCCAGCCGACGCCGGAGATCGACCGCTTCTACTTCCGCTCGATCTACTTCCGCGAGCCCAGCGGAGTCTTGTTCGAGATCGCCACCCTCGGCCCCGGCTTCACCGTCGACGAGCCGCTCGAGCACCTCGGCGAGAAGCTCTCGCTGCCGCCCGATTACGAGCACCTGCGCGACGAGGTCGAACCGCGGCTGCGCCCGGTGGTCAACCCCCGGGTCCAAGCGCAGGGTTGACGAGCGACTTCACCTGGCGCGACGCCGGCCGCACCGTCGTCTTCCGGCGAGGGGCGGTCGGTGAGGCGCCGGGCCTGCTGCGCGACCACGGCTTCGAGCGCTTCACGCTGCTGAGCACGGAGCGGGCGCTGGCGGCAGCGGGGGACCAGGGCGCCAAGGCCCTGGTCGGCGCGGGGGACGAGGGCACCGGAGCCCTGGCGGGCGCGGGGGAGGGCGGAGCGGGCGGCCCCGAGCCGGCCGACGCCGCGGGCCTCGTCGGCGCCGCGCTCAGGGTCCACACGGTGGCGCCAGGGCAGGTCCCTGGCCTCGCGGCCGCGGCTCTAGGCGCGCTCGGCGACGAGCCGCTCGTCGCGCTCGGCGGCGGCCGCGTCATCGACACCGCCAAGGCCGTCGCCGCCGTCACCGGCGCTCGCGTGGCGGCGATCCCGACGACCCTCTCCGGGGCCGAGATGACCGCGATCCACCGCCTGCCCGCGGGGGCGGAGCAGCGGGTCGGCACGATGGTGAGACCCTCACTAGTCCTCGCCGACCCCGAGGCGATGACCGGCCAGGACGAGTCGCGGTTGCGGGCGAGCGCGATGAACGCGCTCGGGCACGGCGCCGACACGCTCTACCTGCCGCTCTCGAACCCGGTCTCGGAGATGACCGCGCTGCGCGGGGCGGAGCTGATCGGCCGCTCGCTCGACCAGGGCCGGGAGGGCCGCGACCGCGCCGCCCTCGCCCTCGGCTCGCTCCTCTGCGGCTACGCGATCGACTCCGCCGGCCTCGGCCTGCACCACGTCGTCTGCCAGACCCTGGCCCGGATCTGCGGCACCCCGCACGCCGAGACCAACGCCGCGGTCCTGCCCCGCTCCATCGCCTTCCTCGCCGAGCGGGCGCCGGAGCCCTACGAGCGCTTGGCCGTCGCCTTGGGCACGAACCGCGGCGAGCTCTCCGCCCGCATCGAGGAGCTCGGTCGGCCCGGCCGCCTCGGCGCGCTCGGCGGCGATGAGTCGAAGCTCGACGAGGCGATCTCAGCGATGCTCGAGCGCCCCGAGTTGGAGCGCGTCCCGCGGCCGCCGGACGAGGCCGCGCTTCGAGATCTGGTTCAGCGCGCCTGGTAGGAGAGCAGTGCTCGCAGGTCCGCGGCGACCGCGGCCGGTTCGTCGTCGAGCTGGTTCCAGGTGATGCGGGTGACCGAGTAGCCGGCGACGCGGAGGGCTCGGTCGCGGGCGCGGTCTTCGCGGAAGGCGGTGCGGGTGCCGTGGCCCTTCCAGCCGTCGAGCTCGACGATCTGGCCGCTGCCGGGCCAGTGGCAGTCGACCTGGAAGCGCTTCCCGCCCACCGCGATCCAGTCGTTGAAGCGCGGCCGGGGCAGACGATGGTGCCGCAGGAACGAGCCGAAGCGCTCCTCCAGTCCCCGGCGCCTGCGGCCGTGGGGTTCCTCCTTCAACCGCTCCAGCGCCACCCGCACCCTCCTCACCCCGCGTCGTCTCGGATAGCGCTCGACCAGGTCCCGCAGCGAGAGGCGGTCGTAGAGCCGGCGGTATTCCGCCTCCCGCAGCAGGGCCTCGATCACGTCGACCGGCTCGGTCGCCGCCAGGTCGAAGATCGTCCGCGGCACGCTCGTCACCGGGATTCCTTCCTCGAAGGTCCGCTCGTCGTCCGGCACCTGCGAGACGTGCCGTCGGATCTGCTCGGAGGATCGGCTCCGGTGAGGCACCGTCACCTCGATCCTCGCCCGCGAGTTCGGCCGGATCCCCCAGAGGGCCGCCGCGGACCAGTGGCTCAAGACGGCATCGGGGCCGGAGGCAAGCACGGCCGCGAGCCACCGTCCCTCCCGCGGGACCAGCCGATGTCCCACCGCATAGACGCCCTGATGCATGAGGTGCAGGCGCCCGGCCGTGAGCCGGTGCTGGATCGCGTCCTCACCGAGCCCCGAATGCAGGAGCTGTCGCCGAGAGACCACCCCGTACTGCCGTCGGGCCACCTCTGCAACCCGGGCATCCGGCCCCGCCGCGTTCTCC
>DASZDI010000362.1:0-3746 GCA_035942135.1 Solirubrobacterales bacterium
GGACCGAGCGCAGCATCTTGCGCAGGACGCCGGCCGGCGTCTCGTAGACGGGGGTGACGATCGAGAAGCGGGGGGTCACGGGCGACCGCGGAGGAGCCGCAGGATCGGCCCGACCAGGCGGCCGAAGACGGGGACTTTGGCTTCGACCCGCTTTTTCGCGTTCGCGAGCCGCTTGGCGCGATCCTCGTGCTCGGCCAGCCTCCCCTTGGCGACCCCCAGTTCGACGTCCTTGCCGACGAGCAGGTCTCGCAGGCGGAGGATCTCCTCGTCCTTCTCCCGCAGTGAGTTGCGCAGTTGGTCGACCTCGCCGGTCGAGAGTTCCCGCTCGGACATCGCGGCGCAGTCTAAATACACTCCACCGCCCCCGTGGAGAGGCTGCCCCGAAACCTGCCTGTCCTGATCCTTGTCGCGGCCCTCGCCCTCGCGGTGGCGGGCACCCTCGCCCTCACCTCCGGGATGACCTTCTTCCAGGACACCTGGGGCCTCCTGATGAACCGGCGGGACCTCACCGCCGACGCGCTCTTCCTCCCCCACAACGAGCACCTGGTCGTCTTCCCGGCGCTGATCGAGATGCTGCTGATGCGTGTCTTCGGCCTCTCCAGCGCGCTGCCGGAATACGTCCTGCTGACGCTCTTCCTCGCCGCCACCGCGGCGCTCCTGTTCGTCTACCTGCGCCGCCGCGTCGGCGACTGGCTGGCGCTGTTCGGGGCCCTGATCGTCCTCACCCTGGGGCCGGCCTGGGAGGTGCTGCTGTGGCCGTTCGAGATCACCTTCATCGGCCCGATCCTCTTCGGCCTGGCGATGCTGCTGGCGCTGGAACGGCGCGACCGCCGCGGCGACGTCGCCGCCTGCGCCTTCCTGGTCCTGGCGATCGGCTTCTCGGGGCTGGGGATCTGCTTCATCGCCGCCGCCGTGGTCGCCGTCCTGATGGGCCCGCGGGAGACCTGGCTGCGCCGCGCCTACGTCTTCGTCGTGCCGCTGCTGCTCTACGCCGCCTGGTGGGTGGGCTGGGGGCACGACGCCGAATCCCACATCTCGCTGCGCAACATCCTCGCCTCGCCGCGCTTCGTCTACGACTCGCTGGCCTGGGCGCTGCAGTCGATGTTCGGCCTCGCCCCCGGGGTCGGCGGGGCGCCGGACCTCTCCTGGGGGCGGGCGCTGCTGGTCGGGGTGGCGATCCTGCTCGGCTTCTGGCTGCTGCGGGGGCGCCCCCGCCCGCAGGTCCACCCGGGCCTCTGGCCGATCGCCGCCGCGGCCTTCGCCAACTGGTTCCTCACCGCCTTCAACGCCTTCCCCGGCCGCGACCCCTCCTCCAGCCGCTACCAGTACGCGGGGGTCGTCTTCGTCCTGATGATCGTCGCCAACCTCCTCAACGGGGTGCGGCCGGGGCGGAAGACGCTGGCCGCGGCGGCCGCGGTGACGCTGCTGGCGATCGGCCCCAACCTGGTCTCGCTCGAGGACGGGCGCGACCAACTGGAGCCGCAGTCGGTCCTCACCCGCGCCGACACCGCCGCGCTGGAGATCGCCTCCCGCACCGTCGACCCCGAGCTCCAGCTCACCCTGCCGCTGGCCGGGACGCCGTCGCTGATCAACATCCAGGCCGGCGAGTACCTGGAGGCGGTCGAGGAATACGGCTCCCCCGCCTACTCGCCGGCGGAGCTCGCCGCGGCGCCGGAAGCGGGCCGCCGCCAGGCCGACATCCTCCTCTCCCAGGCGCTGCCGCTCTCGACCGAAGTCCGGCTCGGCGGCCTGCGGCGCTCGGAAGGGAGCGCCTGCGTGGCCGTGCCCGGAGGCGGCGAGGCGGTCGCCGACGTCCCGCTGCGGCCCGGCCTGACCCGGATCGAAGTCACCCCCGGCCCGGAGGCCGAGTTCTCCCTGCGCCGCTTCGCCGTCGAGGAGTTCCCGGTCCCGACCGAGGGCGCGCCGGGCGGGTCGGTGACGCTGCTGCGGGTCCCGCGCGACAACAGCGACCGCCCCTGGCACCTCCACGTCGAGGCCGAGCAGGCCGCGCGCGTCTGCCGCTAGACGGTTAGAGCTCCTCGGCGATCCGCGGCGCGTCGCGGTTGAAGATCCAGACGCCGAAGGCGCAGACCCCGAGGTAGATCGCCACCGCGGGCAGCAGGTGCGGCCAGCCTCCGGCCGCGGCGGCGGCGGAGGGCGCGTCCACCGCCGGTTCGTGCAGGAGCCAGACCCGCACCTGCTCGAAGATCACCGCCAGCGGGTTGACCATCAGCGCTTCTTCGATCCCGGGGTCGTTCAGCCCCTTCGGCCCGAGCGGGTAGAGGATCGGGGTCGCGTAGAAGAGCATCTGGGCGGCGACCAGCCAGATGATCGCGACGTCGCGGAAGCGCACGTAGAGGACCGAGAGGGCCATGCTCATCGCCGCGGTGAAGACGAAGAGGGCGGCGAAGGCGACCGGGAAGAGCAGCCAGCTCCAGCTCGGGTCGACGCCCCAGGCGAGGACGAAGACGAGGACGACGACCAGGTTGAGGCAGAAGTTGATCGCCGCGGTGATCACGGTCGAGAGCGGGATCACCAGGCGCGGGAACTGGGTCTTGCGGACGATCCCCTCCTGGGCGGCGACGGAGGTGACGGCGTTGGTCGTCGCTTCCTGGAAGAAGGTGAACTGGACGATCCCGAGCAGCAGCAGGACCGGGTAGTTGTGGAGGCCGGCGCCGAGCCGGAAGACCTGGGTGAAGACGAAGAGCAGGACCCCGAACAGCATCAGCGGCCGCACCAGCGACCAGAGGTAGCCGAAGACGGTGCCGAAGTAGGCGCGGCGGAACTCGGTCACCGACATCAGCCAGAGCAGGTCGAAGAAGCGGCGGGCGCCGCCGCCCAGGGCGGAGGGGCCGCGGACCTCGCGCAGCGGCAGCGGCGTCGCCTGCTCGCTCACTGCTCCGCCCCCGCGCCGAAGCTCGCCCCGACCCGGGCCGGCAGGGCGACGATCCCGAGCGCCTCCTCGCCGCCGTAGACGACGAAGTCGGCGGCGTTGTGGACGTAGAGGGAGACGCGCTGCTCGCCGCTGAGGTTGATCCCGAGGTGGACGAAGTAGCGCCCCGGCAGCAGCAGGTTCTCGAGGTCGATTTCGAGCCGGACCCGTTCGCCGGCGGCGATCTCGCCGGACCCGTCCGGGCGGCTCAGCATCGCCCCCGACTGGAAGACGTTGACCCCGTCGGCGTTGGCGACGCTGTAGCCGGCGCCGAGGCCGGGGAGGTCGCGCAGGGCCTCGAGCTCGAAGCGCAGCTTGATCCCTTCGCCGTGCTCGACGTTGGGCTCGCGTCTGCCCTCCGGGTCCTCGAGCCAGGCGTCGAGCAGGCGCACGTCCTCGCTCTCGCCCGAGACCGGCGTGCCGCGGCCCTCGACGTCGCGTTCGAAGTTGAGCCGCAGGTAGCGCCGGCCGACCTCGGCGGGGTCGCCGATGTAGCGGATCTTGCCGCCGTCGATCAGCATCGCCCGGTGGCAGTAGCGCTCCACCGTGGTCATCTCGTGGGTGACGAGGATGATCGTCTTCCCCGCCGCTTTCATCTCTTGGAAGGCGTCGGCGCATTTCTGCTGGAAGGCGGCGTCGCCGACCGCCAGCACCTCGTCGATCAGGAGGATGTCGGCGTCGGCCTGCATCATCACCGAGAAGGCGAGCCGGACCAGCATCCCGGACGAGTAGTTCTTCAGTTTCAGGTCGACGAAGTCGCCCAGCTCGGCGAACTCGATCACCGCGTCGAGCCGGTCGCGGGTCTCCTGCGGGG
>DASZDI010000363.1:0-5823 GCA_035942135.1 Solirubrobacterales bacterium
GTGATGAGCCGCTCCGGCGGGATGACCACCGAGATCTCCTCCTCGCTGACCCAGGCCGGCCTCGGCGTCTCCACTGCCGTCTCGATCGGCGGCGACGCGATCATCGGCTCCGCCTACGCCGCGCTGATGCCCTACTTCGAGGCCGACGAGCAGACCGAGGCGATCGTCATCTACACCGAGCCCGGCGGCCGCATGGAGGCCCAGCTGGCCGAATGGGTCAAGGACAACAACAGCCGCCTCCCCATCGTCGCCTTAATGGCCGGCAAATTAATGGACGACGAGGAGATGAAAGGCATGAGCTTCGGCCACGCCGGCACGATCGTCGAGGGCAAAGAGGACACCGCGACCGAGAAGATCGCCCGCCTCGAAGCCGCTGGCATCCGCGTCGTCGAGCGCATCGACGAGATCCCCGACGTCGTCAAGGAGAAACTGGGGGTGACCGCCTGATGCCCGAGCAGCTGCACAAGATCTTCATCGACATCGAGGTCGAGGACTCGATCAAGAACGACGCGGCCATCGCCGCCAAGCTCGAGGAAGTCCGCCCCGTCGACATCTACAAGGACGCCGGCGGCACCGTCGAGATCGTCGACGACAACGTCGACGAGTGCGTCCTCTGCCGCCTCTGCATCGAGGCCAGCCCCCCGAGCACCGTGCACGTCAAGAAGCTCTACGACGGCACCGAGCTTTCGTAGCCTCCACCTTCATACCCCTGGAATCACGAAGACCCGCCGAAGCGGGTCTTTTCGTGCGGGGGAGCTACCCCCGGACCACTTGATAACCGTGGACAGAGCGTACTTCGTACAGCTTCAATGCGTCAAAAGAGGGGAGAGACTCCCGCCACCCGGACTTAGACCCGTGGAGGACGAAGCGGCGAGGCGCCGCAACCACTTGATAACTGGGAGTCCGGAGTAGCACTTCGGATGGGGTTCGAGTCCCCCGTCCTCCTCACACTTGCTGCTGGGCAGTTGGACCAACTGGAGAGGCCGCCGAAATCATGCGGCCGATGGGTAGCTCCCATCCGATCGCCAGCCTCTGCTCAGCAGCTTGATTCAGCCGCTTACGGCAACCGCGCCGGCTCCGAAGGCCTCCATCGCTTCGTCGCGGAGGTGGGCGGGGATGACGACCATGGAGCGGAGTTGCTCTAGCAAGGAGCGGTCGCCTTTGATCTCAATCTGATCCTCTATCGGGCCGCCGATCACCAGGGCGGCCAGCACCTCGACGGGGGCGCCGGCGAGGACGATGTCGGGCGCGCTCGCCTCGCCCCGGGAGGCGGTGACGTGGCCGTCCTCCAGTCGGACGTTGAAGTTGTGGCCTTCGCTGCGCAGGCCGACGGTCAAGGCGGCCGCGGGAGGAGGCTGGAGGATCGCCCGCAGGGCGTTCGCCAGAGAGGTCGGAGGCAGGCCGACGACGTCGGGGAGCCGTTGCAGCCTCATGCCCCAGCGGCCCAGCTCGACCAGCGGCCGTTCCAGCCCGCGACCCAGGTCGGTCAGCTCGTAGACGGTGGCCGAGGCCGGTGGGTCGAGTTGGCGGCGGCGGACGACGCCGTCCTCCTCGAGGTCGCGGAGCCGCTTGGTCAGCACGTCGGTCGGGGCGCCGCCGACCAGGCGGGCGAGGTCGGAGAAGCGCAGCGGCCCGAGCAGCAGCTCGCGGACGATCAGCAGCGACCAGCGCTCGCCGATCGCGTCGAGGGCGGTGGCGAAGCTGCACTCCTGTCCGTACTCGCGGCGCGGCATTTCTGAACTGTAGCAATTGACTTTGCTTTACAAAGTGAATGCTTGGAATTCTGGTAGGGTCGCCGCCATGAACCGAATCGCGGACCTCACCTGGAAGCGGCCGAAGCTCGTCCTCACCCTCGTCGGGCTCTTCACCCTGCTGGCGATCGGGGTGGGCCACGACGTCGAGAAGCACCTCAAGGCGGCCGGCTTCACCGACAGCTCCTCGGAGAGCGAGCGGGCCACCGGGCTGCTCACGGACTCGCTCGGCTACGACCCGAACCCGGCGATCGTGCTGGTCGTCCGCAACCCCGACGGCGGCAAGCTCGACCTCGCCGACCCGGCGGTGCGGCGTGAGGTCGGCCGCCTCAGCGGCGAGATCGCGCGGGTCGAGAACATCGGCCGGGTCGTCAACCCGCTGCGCGACCGCCGCGCCGGCGCGGCCCTCGTCGCCCGCGACGGCGAGTCCCTGGCGATCACCGCCCACCTCTCCACCACCGACATCGAGGACGCCGGTGGCGTCGCCGCCGCGGCCGTCGCGCCGCTGGCGGCGGCGAGCTCACTCGACGTCGCGATGGGCGGCTTCGCTGCCGGCTTCAACGAGACCAACGACCAGACCCGCGAGGACCTGACCAAGGCCGAGATGATCGCCTTCCCGGTCCTCGCCCTGCTGCTGCTGTTCGTCTTCCGCGGCGTGATCGCCGCCGCGATCCCGCTCCTGATCGGGGTGATCTCGATCGTCGGCACCCTGCTCGTCCTGCGGGTGATGTCCGCCTACACCGACACCTCCCTCTTCGCGCTCAACATCGCCACCGGGCTCAGCCTCGGCCTCGCCGTCGACTACGCGCTGCTGCTCGTCTCCCGCTACCGCGAGGAGATCGGGCGCGGCGGGGCCACCCGCGAGGCGCACCGCAAGACCGTGCAGACGGCGGGCCGCACCGCCGTCTTCTCCGGCCTCACCGTCGCCGCCGCGATGGCGGCGCTGATCTTCATGCCGCAGCGCTTCCTCTACTCGATGGCCGTCGCCGGCGCCTCGGTCGCGATCCTCTCCTCGGTGATCGCGATCCTCGTCGTCCCCTCCCTGCTCGCCCTGCTCGGCAACCGGATCGACGCGCTCTCGATCCGCCGCGGCGCGGCCGTCTCCGACGAGTCCGACGGCTGGTACCGGCTCGCCCGCGGCGTCATGCGCCGCCCGATCGCGGTCGCCGCCGCCAGCTCGGCGCTGCTGCTGATCGCCGCCGCGCCGCTGCTCTGGACCACCCTGACCGGCCCCAGCGCCGAGGCGGTGCCGCAGGGGCAGCCGTCCTACGACGCCTATCGCTACCTGGAGGGCCACTACCCGCGCGATGTCACCGAGGCCGTCACCGTCGCGGTGGACGATGCCCCCGGCCCCGCCCGGCTCGCCCGCTTCGAGCAGCGGATCGAGCGCCTGGACGGCGTCGTCCGGGGCACGTCCTTCGTCCGGGCCTCAGACGAGGTGGCCTACGCCAACTTCGCCCTCGCCGGACCGGCCCTCGGCGGCGACTCCCAGGACGCCGTCCGCGAGATCCGGGCGCTGAGCCCACCCGGCGCCTCCTCCGCCCTCCTCTCCGGCAACACCGCCCGTTTCCTCGACCAGAAGCAGAGCCTGCTCGAGCACGCGCCGCTCGTCGTCGCGGTCATCTGCCTGACCACGCTGCTCCTGCTCTTCCTGCTCACCGGCTCGATCCTGTTGCCGATCAAGACGCTGCTGATGAATGCCCTCACCCTCGGCGCGACCCTCGGCATCCTCGTCCTCGGCTTCCAGGCCGGCTGGCTCGACGCCCCCCTCGACTACAGCGGCCCGGCGGCGGTCGAGGTGACCAGCCTGGTCTTCCTCTTCGCGGTGATCTTCGGCCTCGCCACCGACTACGCCGTGCTGGTGATGGCGCGGATCAAGGAGCGCCGCGACCTCGGCGACAGCAACGAGGAGGCGGTCGCGACCGGGATCGCCCGCACCGGCCGCGTCATCACCGCCGCCGCCGTGGCGATCGCCGTCGTCTTCCTCGCCTTCGGCGTCAGCAGCGTCTTCTTCGTCAAGCAGATCGCGGTCGGAATGGCGGTCGGGGTGATGCTCGACGCGACGATCGTCCGCGCCCTCCTCGTCCCCTCGCTGATGCGCCTGCTCGGCGAGTGGAACTGGTGGGCGCCCGCGCCGCTGCGGCGCCTGCAGCGCCGGATCGGCTTCTCCGAGGCCTGAATCACGAAGACCCGCCGAAGCGGGTCTTTTTCGTGCGGGGGAGCTACCCCCGGACCAATTGACACTCGTAGGTCCGAGAGTAACCCGGGGATCCTAATTCGTCAATCAGGGGGAGAGTTTTGCCGTCCCCGGACTTGTAGTTGTGGAGGACGAAGCGGCGAGGCGCCGCGACCAATTGACACTTGGGAGTCCGGAGGTAGCCCTTCGGATGGGGTTCGAGTCCCCCGTCCTCCTCACGATTTGCTGGTGGGCGCAGGAGCCACCGACGAGGCCGCAACGATCACGCGGCCGACGGGCAGCTCCCGTCAGATCGCCGGCCGCGCCCACCAGCTCATCCGCTTCGGCGCTGCTAGTAGCGCAGGCTCTCGCAGGCGATGCCGTCCCGGTCGGCGTCGAGGCGGTGCGGGTCGCGCTGGGGGCCGCCGTGGCGCTTGTAGAACTTCTGCGCCGCGCGCCAGCTGTTGAAGTCGGAGCAGTCCCTGTCGGCGGCGGAGGCCGGAGCTGCGGTGAAGGACAGGGCGACGACAGCTGCGATCGCCGCGACGGTGGCTTTGAATCTCATGGGTCTCCTCTGGTCGAGCTGGATATAGAACGGCTGGTACCGAAAGGAGTTCTACGGGCGCTGCGGCCGCTCCACCTCCGGGAAAGTCCACAAAAGAGCCGGGGTCGCCCTCCGAGGCCTGAAATCACGAAGACCCGCCGAAGCGGGTCTTTCTCGTGCGGGGGAGCTACCCCCGGACCGACTGACAATCGCAGGCCAGTGTAGCTAAAAGCTTTCAATACGTCAACGGGGGGAGAACTTAGTCCTCCCCAGCCTTAGAGGTATGGAGGACGAAGCGGCGAGGTGCCGCGACCGACTGACAATCGGGAGTCCGAAGTAGCCCTTCGGATGGGGTTCGAGTCCCCCGTCCTCCTCACGACTTGCTGATAGGCGCGGGATCAACGGAGAAGCCGCAATCGTCAAGCGGCCGATAGGTAGCCCCTATCTGATCGCCTCCCGCGCCATCAGCTTGTTCCGCCTCGTGTGAGGTGCGTCACCTTACCTGCATATAAATTTATATTTGGGTAACGTTGACATCGATGGATGCATCGGTGCGCACCAGGCTCTCCCGTGACGACCGCATGGAGCAGACGCTCGGGGCGGCGCATGGGATGTTCGCCGAGCGCGGCTATGCGGCGGTGACGATGGACGAGATCGCCGCTTCGATCGGCGTCACCAAGCCGCTGCTCTACAACTACTTCGGCAACAAGGAGCGGCTCTACATCGCCTGCCTGGAGCGGGCGGGCGACGCGCTGATCGCGACGATCGCCGACTCGGTCGGCCAGACCGCCAACCCCGGCGACGCGCTCGGCGCCGGCGTCCGCGCCTTCTTCTCCTTCCTCGACACCGACCGGGCCGCCTGGGCGGTGCTCTTCGACGAGACCCTCCCCCACGGCGGCGAGGTCTTCGACCGGGTCGCCGAGTACCGCGGCCAGATCGTCGAGCTGGTCTCGGCCTCGCTGCTGGCGCAGCTGCCGGACCGCCGTCGCGAGGCGGCCAAGACCGAAGTCGAGGCCCTCTCCACCGCTCTTCTCGGCGCCTCCGAGGCGCTTGCCCGCTGGTGGCTGCGGACCGAGGCGATCTCCGCCGAGGACGCGGCCGAGCTTCTCATCTCCACCGTCGAGCCGGGGCTCCGCAACCGCTCGGCTCCCGCAACTTCGACTTCCAATCCCCAAGGAGGACCCACCCCCAGATGAACGCCAAAACCCGCAAAGTCGCCGTCGTCGGCGGCAACCGGATCCCGTTCGCGCGCTCCAACAGCGTCTACTCGCAGGCGAGCAACCAGGACATGCTCACCGCCGCGCTCGACGGCCTGATCGACCGCTCCGGCCTCGAGGGCGAGGCGCTCGCCG
>DASZDI010000364.1:0-1911 GCA_035942135.1 Solirubrobacterales bacterium
GGGGAGGGCCCCGCTGGTGGGCAGGGGTGAGGCTCGGCTGACTCCGGCGCCGCGGGCACCGCGTGCAGGTTGAGCGGAATCGGTCCGCGGTCCATCGTCAATCCTCCTACCGAGATCGGATTTCTGGACCTGCGATCCGCCCTGGACCGTTGAAGCCGATCGAGACGTGCCGGAGGCGAGGGGGTCGCGGCTGCCGTGCTTGCAGTCGCGCCTGCACCGGGTCTACCCGGTAGGGCAGGCCGCGGAAACTTCGCCGCCTACTCGAGGTAGAAGACCTCGGCGCAGACGTCTTCGCCGGCGTCGAGGCCGCTGATGAAGGCGCGCACCCTTCGCCCCGTCACCTTCTCGACCGCGCCGCGGAACTTCTCGGCGGTCGCCGCCTGGAAGTACATCCTGGTGTCCCGCAGGCGCTGGTGCTCGCCCATCGCGGCGAGGCTGCGCTCGGCGGGGGTGAAGGTGTTCTCCAGGGAGCAGATGACGATGTCGGGGCCGGCGAACTCGGTCCGCGCTTTGGTCGGCCCGCGCCCGAACAGCTCCTTGTAGAGGCGCACCATCTCACGCGAGATCTCGGCGCGGGCGGACTCGTAGGCGTTGCCGTCGCCGTTCTTCTCGATGTCCACCTGCTCGTGCTGTTGTTGCTCTTCCATGGCCTGCCCTTACCCTCAAGACCGGGCGATTTATCCACTCGCGGGGCGGGTATCGGGATCGGTCGAGTACGACCCGTTTCCTGCTTCCGTATAAGGGTAGAGCGAACGGCATGAGCGACGATCCGGGAGAGCGCTCGCACCAGTCGCCGGCCGCCACCATCACGCCCTATCCCGACGGTCCGTACCTGGTCCGCGGGGACTTCGTCGTCCAGGACCAGGACGGCAACGAGCTGCGGCTGGAGCGCCGCACGATCGCCCTCTGCCGCTGCGGCAAATCGCGGATGCGCCCGCTCTGCGACGGCACCCACAAGCTGATCGGCTTCGAGGCGCCGAGCTCCCTGGAGGAGTGGCCGCGCTTCGAGCAGGACGTCGACGAGGTGGTCGGGCGGTGAACCCGGCGCTCGCCGACCGCGCCGAGGTGACCGTGCAGGAAGGGCGCCTGATCGAGCTGCCGCCGCCGCGGGGGCCGCTCAGCGAACGGCTCTTCGCCGCCCTCGAAGGCCCCCCCGACGAGGGCCTGGCGGCGCCGGGGCCGGTCGACTCCGCCGACCCGATCGCCGACGAGGACCTGCAGCTCGCCCTCTACGCCTCCTACGAGCTCCACTACTCCTCGGTGCGAGGGGTCGACGAAGCCTGGGAGTGGGCGCCCTCGCTGCTCGCCTTCCGGGCGCCGCTGGAGCGCTGCTTCGAGGCCGCGGTCGCCGAACTGGTGCGGCCCGCCGACGCCGACGAAGCCGCCGCGGTCAGCGAGAGCCTGCAGGCGATCGTCGCCGAGGACCCCGGCCCGCCGCTCTCGCGCTACATGGAGACCCAGGGGACGCGCGAGCAGATGCTCGAGCACGTCGTCCACCGCTCCGCCTACCAGCTGAAGGAGGCCGACCCCCACACCTGGGCGATCCCGCGGCTCTCGCCGAAACCGAAGGCGGCGCTGCTGGAGGTCCAAGCCGACGAGTACGGCGGCGGCAGCAGCGAGCGCATGCACTCGGTCCTCTTCGCGAAGACGATGGCCGGGCTCGGCCTCGACCCGGCCTACGGCCGCTACCTCGAGCTCTGGCCGGGGGTGACCCTGGCGGCGGTGAACCTGGTCACCGGGCTCGGCCTACACCGCCGCCGCCGCGGCGCCCTGGTCGGCCACCTCGCCGCCTTCGAGATGACCTCATCGATCCCCAACCGGCGCTACGGCAACGGGTTGCGGCGGCTCGGCTGCGGCCGCGACGTCACCCACTTCTACGACGAGCACGTCGAGGCCGACGCGGTGCACGAG
>DASZDI010000365.1:0-3569 GCA_035942135.1 Solirubrobacterales bacterium
GCCCAGGGGGCTGGAAAGGACGAACGCCGCGGCATCGGGCCGGCGCTTGCGGCGGCGCTGGTCGCCCTGCTGCTGGCGCTCCCCGGGACCGCCGCCGCGAAGCCGCGGCCGCTCTACTGGGGCGCCTGGATCGGGCCGCAGCTGACCGGGGAAGAAGCGCCCTGGGACATGTCGGCGGCGCGGCGCTTCGAGAGCAGGGTCGGCCACGGGCTCTCGCTGCTGCAGTTCTCGGCCCCGTTCGCCGACTGCGGCGGCGACCGCTGCGAGTTCTACTCGTTCCCCACCGACGAGATGGAGAAGATCCGCCGCCACGGCGCGATCCCGCTCTTCAGTTGGAACTCCGGCGCCTCGGGGGCCGACCGGGGGCGCTTCGGCCTCGCCGAGCTGCGCCGCGGCCGCTACGACCCCCACGTCCGCGCCTTCGCCCGCGCCGCCCGCGACTGGGGCCACCCCTTCTTCCTCCGCTTCAACTGGGAGATGAACGGCGACTGGTTCCCCTGGGGCGCCGGCGTCAACGGCAACCGGCCCGGCGAGTTCAAGGCCGCCTGGCGCCACGTCCACGACGTCTTCCGCCGGGTCGGGGCGACGAACGCGACCTGGGTCTGGTGCCCCTACGCCCGCGACGAACCGCTGGCGCACTTCTACCCCGGCGGCCGCTACGTCGACTGGACCTGCCTCGACGGCTACAACTGGGGCCCCGAATCCTCGGAGCCGGCGCCCTGGCGCAGCTTCCGCGAGATCTTCACCCCCGCCTACCGCCAGGTCGCCGGGCAGATCGCCCCGCGCAAGCCGATGATGCTCGCCGAGGTCGCCTCCAGCGGCGACGGCGCCGAGAAGGCCGCCTGGGTCCGCGGCATGTTCGCCTCCCTGCGCCGCGGCTTCCCCAAGGTCCGCGCCCTCGTCTGGTTCGACAAGGTCGACAACGACGTCGACTGGCCGATCGAGGACGGCCCGCCGGCCGACGCCTTCCGCCGCGGCCTCGACCGCGGCTACAAGCAGAGCGTCTTCTCGGAGCTCGACCGCAACCCGATCCCGCCGCCGCGCCGCTGATCGCGAGTCCGCAAAAAACCTCCTTGAAGAAGGTTTTTTGCGGACTCGGTGAAGTCCTGCCTACTTGTAGATCGCGACAGGCAGGATCACGGCGCCGCGGCTCTGGATTTCCGTCTGCTCGGCGAGAGCTTCGAGGGCACCGGTTCGGGCGCTCTCGGCGACGACGCCCCTTGGGGCGCCGGTCAGTTTCTCCTCCCGCACGAGCGCGATGCAGCGGGGGTCGGTGCGGCAGAGAAGCTCCCGCGGCGCCCCCCGCCGCAGCGGCTGCTCCCACGTTTCCCGCGTTGCCGAGTCGATGTAGGCGGGAACGCGCTCCCTGTTCTTCTCCGGGAAGGTCCGGACGAGCTTGCCGACGACGGTGAAGCGTCCGCCGCCGTACTTGAGCAGGCTGCGCTCCGCCGTCAGCCGCCCCGCGTTCATCGGCAGCAGGTAGACGAAGGGGTTGGTCTCCCCGCCGCCCGCCTCTTTCTCCGGCTGCAGGGCGAAGACGACCCGCGGTTCCTGGCCGACGAGCTCGAAGAAGTTCTTCGCCGCCTTTCGCCGCTTCGGGTTGTCGGGAAAGAGGGCGGCGATCGTGTTGTCTTCCCGCACCGCGAGGTACGCGTTCAGGTACTGCGGAGAGAGGAGGGCGGTGGTCTTGAAGGTGACGAAGGCGCCCTGTTCAAGGCGCTCCACGTCCTTCTCGAAATAGCGCAGGCCGATTTCATGGAGCTCCCCCGCCTCAAGCAGGCCGGACCTGAGGGCGAAGAAGTTGCTCGCCTCGGTCGGCTTCACTTCCCGTTCGACCGCGGTTTCCTGAGACTGAGATACACCACCCTCGCCTCCGCCTGGCACGGTGAGCTTCGCGCTTTGGCTGCCGCTCAGCTTACGGGTGACCTTTTCGGCGTCGAAGGTGCCGCCGTTCACCTGGGCGAGATAGGCCGCAACCCGGTTCGCGTCCAGGTAGAGGAACTCGGCGGGACCGCCGGGTGGGAAGTTCGGGCCGGTCAACTCGCTCTCGTCGCCGCCGGCGATCCGCAGGTCGAAGACCTGGAAGACGAGGAAGAGAACGATCACCGCGCCGAGCACGGCGCTCAGTACCTTGTACCGCTTGCTCTCGGACTGCTGCTCGCCGGCCACGGCGAGACTGTATTCGAGTAATCGAACCCGACTGTTAGCCCGCCCCGTACTCCTTGTACGGGTACCACCATTCCTTGCGCTCGATCTTCGACTCCATGTGGACGTGCTTGGTCTCCTGGAAGGCCTCCAGGCCCTCGCGGCCGAGCTCGCGGCCGAGGCCGGACTGCTTGAAGCCGCCGAAGGGGCCGGCGTCGTTGTCGGTCAGCGGGTCGTTGATCCAGACGGTGCCGGCGCGGAGCTCGCGCATGCAGCGGATCGCGTTCTCGAGGTCGGTGGTGTAGACGTTGGCGCCGAGGCCGAACTCGGTGGCGTTGGCGAGCTCGATCGCCTCGTCGAGGGAGGCAACCGGGATGATCGGAGCGACCGGGCCGAAGGTCTCCTCGCGCAGCAGGGCGCTGTCGGGCTCGGCGCCGACGACGACGGCGGGGGAGAGGAAGTGGCCGCGCTCCTGGCCGCCGCTGTCGCCGCCGACCAAGACCTCGGCCCCGGCCGCGGTCGCCGCTTCGAGCTGGGCGACGACCTTCGCGCGCTGCGGGTCGGAGACCATCGGGCCGATGTCGGTCGCGACCTCGAAGGGGTCGCCGAGGACGAGGTTGCGGGTGTGGTCGACGAAGGCCGCGACGTAGTCGTCGAAGACCTCCTCGACGACGTAGAAGCGCTCGGCCGAGGTGCAGACCTGGCCGGCGTTGAGGAAGGCGGCCCAGGCGCCGCCGCGGGCGGCGACCTCGAGCTGCGGGGCGACGTCGGCGCAGACGATGAAGGCGTCCTTGCCGCCCATCTCCAGGTTCATCCGCGCCATCCGCGGCGTGCAGGCCTCGGCGACCTTCTTGCCGGTCGCGACCGAGCCGGTGAAGGCGACGCAGTCGACGCCGGGGTGAGAGGCGATCGCGGCGCCGACCTCGCCCGCGCCCGCCAGCAGGTTGACGACGCCGGGCGGCAGGTGCTCGAAGACGCCGGCCAGCATCAGGGTCGAGAGCGGGGTCAGCTCCGAGGGCTTGCAGACGACGCAGTTGCCCGCAGCCAGCGCCGGCGCCACCTTCCAGGCGAGCAGCAGCAGCGGGTAGTTCCAGGGGACGATGCAGCCGACGACCCCGAGCGGGTCCTTGACCACCATCGCCAGCTGACTCGTCTCGATCGGCGGGATCACCCGGCCCGCGTGGTCGCGGCCGATCTCGGCGTAGTAGTCGAAGGCCGCCGCCGTCCACTCCAGCTCGTCGCGGTTCTCGATCAGCGGCTTGCCGTCCTCGGCGGTCATCGTCCGCGCCAGTTCCTCGGCGTCGGCGCGCAGCCGCCGCGCCACCTCGTGCAGCAGCTCGCAGCGCGCGCCGGCGGTCATCCGCGACCAGCCCTTCCAGGCCTCGCGCGCGGCGGCGACGGCGGCGTCGACCTGCTCCGGCGAG
>DASZDI010000366.1:0-1755 GCA_035942135.1 Solirubrobacterales bacterium
GCCGAGACCTTCGACGGCTGGGTCCCCGAGCTCGCGGATCCGAACCAGGCCGTCGCCAAGGGAGCGGCCCTGCTCGGCTTCCAGGCCGAGCTGCGGGCGAGGCTCGACGAAGCGGCGCAGGCGAGCGGCAGCGACACGGGATCCCCCGATGTCGAGCAGAGGGTCGCCGAGGAAATGGGCGTCGCGGTGGGGACGGTGCAGCGGGTCAGGGACACCGCCGTCACCAACGTCTGCTCGAAAGCCTTCGGCGTCAAGCTGCTGCGCCACGGCGCCGACCCCGGTTCCGACGATCCGGCCGATCACCACATCGACCACGTGATCCTTGCCCAGACGCCGTTGCCGGTAGAGCCCGATGCGAGGACCTACGGGACGACGGTCCACAACCAGACCAGCGGCAAGATCGAGCTCTGGGAGCAGTCCGGTAACGAGCTATCCGAAGAGGTGGCCCACAACAAGTACCTCGGTGACGGCGTCATCTCACTGCCCGGCACCGACCCCGCCGGTTCGCCGCTGACGGTCTCCCTGAAGATGGTCGAGGGCGGCATCCTCTCCGCAAGGGCCTCGCACCACAGCGGCTCCGAACTCGAATTCGAGGTCGAGGTCGAGGGCGGGGTCACGACCCAGGAGGAGATTGAAGCCGGGGCCGCGCGCGTGGCCGCCATGAAGCGCGTCTGAGGGTTCGTCGGTGCGGCCGTTCGACCCGAAGTCCTACCTGCCCGAGGTTCTCGGCCCGTACCGGGACTCGGCCGAGCTGCCGTCGTTGTTCGAGCGCTACCTGCTCGACTTCGACGACGCCGACGACGCCGCAATCGAGCGCCGGCTCGAGGAGGTCAAGGGCTACTGGGACAAGCAGACCGAACACGCCCGCTACGGGGCAATGATCCGCAAGCTCGCCGAGAAGCACGCCGAGGCGAGGCTGACGCTGGCCGACGCGCGGGAGCGGGCGCGGGCGGTCGAGGAGGCGCGGGGCAGGCAGGAAGAGGCGGCGGCGGAGAAGCGCAAAGGCCGCGAGGACTGGGAGCGGCTGCTGCAGCAGAGCGTCGACGGGGCTGGCGGATTGGACCCGGCCCACAGGGCGCGGTTGGAACAGTTCGCTCGTCGCACCGGCGTCCCGGAGGAGGAGATGCGGCAAAGGCTCGACGCGGTCCCGGAGGCGAGGGAGCCGGAGGTGCTCGAGCCCACGGTCAGGCGAGGAATCGCGGCCAAGCTCGTCGTTCTCGCGCAGGCGCTCGAGGAACCGCGAGCGGGGCTTAGCCTCTACCACGCCCTCGCGCTCGACGTCACCGCCGAATCCAGCGAGGTCGGGGCCCGCCGGGAAGTCGCCGTCGCCGATAACAACAAGAGGCCGCCGGGCAGCGTCAGGGACTCCTGGAAGGAGGTTCTCGCCGACGTCAAGCTCCACCTGCTGGACGCCGATCCCGGCGCCTACGTCAACGGCTTGGTCGCGGACGTGCTCGGGGTACTGGAGCGGGACTCCTTGCTAGCGATCGCCGACGGCGTCCTCGACCCCGCCGAGGCCGAGCAGTTGCGGCAGAGGGCGATCGAGCTCGGGCTCAGCCCCGATCTCGCCGAGCGGGTCGTGACCGAGCTTGCCCGCGAGGGCAACGCCGTGGTGCAGATGGGAGAGGCGGTGGACCTCGTCTCCTGCCCGGCCTGCAACCACCCGCACCGGCGGGACAGCGGCGCCGAACACTGCAGTGGCTGCGGGGCGGCGTTGTTCCTGGGTTGTCCCGGCTGCGGCGAGCGGGCCGAGGC
>DASZDI010000367.1:0-5009 GCA_035942135.1 Solirubrobacterales bacterium
CGCGCCGGCCGCCGACCTTCATCCCTTCGACGCCTTTTTCCCAGCCCGGGATGACTTCGTTGGCGCCGAGCGGAAAGCTGAGGGGTTCGCCGCGGTCCCAGGAGGCGTCGAACTGTTTACCGGTCTTGTAGTCGATGCCGACGTATTGGACGGTGACTTCGTCGCCGGCTTTCGCGGCCGGGCCGGTCCCCTCTTCGAGGTCCTCGACGACCAGTTTCTTCGGCGGCGCGCCCTGCGGCGGCGTCACCTCCGGCTTGGTCTTCTCCTCCGTCGACTCCGTCGTCTCGGCGGGCTGCTCCGCGGTGGTCGAGGTCTCGTCCGAGGTCGAGGTCGAGGAGTCGCTTCCACACCCGGCGACGGCGAGTGCGAGGCAGGCCACAATGATCAGGAGGATTCTGTGCATCGGCGGATCCTACGCCAAAGCCGCCGCTCCGGCGAACTTCAGCGTCGGCGCCTGGGCAGCGAGTCGACCTCCGCCGCCGCGATCTTCAGGACCACGCCGCGCTCATAGATCTGCCCCACCTCCGGCGCGTCGACGAAACGGTGCCCGCCCGGGCCCCGGCTGGTGTCGAAGACGATGCCGTCGAACATGTTGGCCTCCGGCGCCGCCAGCACCCGCGTCACCCGGCCGAGCTTCTCGCCGTCGCTGGAGAAGACGGGGATGCCGCGCTTCGCCACGAGATAGGAGCAGGGCGGGCCGAGGTCATCCATCCGAGGCGAGCCTAGCGGAGGACCGCCACCGCCTAGACTGGCCGCTCGGGAGAACTCGCACTGGGAGGAAAGATGGGCCTGAATCTCGCTTCGACCGTCACCGAGAGCGCCGCAAAGGCGCCGGCAGCCGTTGCCGTCCGCCTCGGCCCGATCGAGTTGACCTACGCGGAACTCGACGACCACAGCGCCCGCCTGGCGACGCTGCTGCGCGAGAAGGGCATCGAGCCCGACAACCGCGTCGGAGTGATGCTGCCGAACGTCCTCGAATTCCCGATCGCCTATTACAGCGTCCTCCGCGCCGGCGGGATCGTGGTGCCGATGAACGTGCTGCTGAAGCGGCGGGAGATCGCCTTCTACCTCGAAGACTCCGGCGCCGAGCTGCTGCTCGCCTGGCACGGGTTCGGCGACGAGGCGCGTGGGGGTGCGGAGGACGCGGGCGTGGCGATGATCGAGGTCGAGCCCGAATCCTTCGCCCAGCTGCTCGGCGACCGCGAGCCGACCGTCGAGCTCGCCGATACCGACGAAGAGGACACCGCGGTGATCCTCTACACCTCGGGCACGACCGGCAAGCCGAAGGGCGCCGAGCTGACCCACTTCAACCTCGCCCGCAACGCCGAGATCTCCGCCAAGACCACCTGCAAAGTCCAGGAGGGAGATGTGATCCTCGGCTCCCTGCCGCTCTTCCACTCCTTCGGCCAGACGGTCAGCATGAACGCCTCGCTGATGGCGGGCGCGACGCTGACGCTGCTGCCCAAATTCGACCCCGGCGAAGCGCTGGAGATCATGCAGCGCGACGCCGTCACCCACTTCTACGGGGTGCCGACGATGTACGGGGCGCTCCTCCACCACCCGGGCCGCGAGGACTACGACACCTCGGCGCTGAGGACCTGCATCACCGGCGGCGCCTCGATGCCGGTGGAGGTCCTGCGCGGCGTCGAGGAGGCCTTCGGCTGCGAACTGCTCGAGGGCTACGGCCTCTCGGAGACCTCGCCGGTCGCGAGCATGAACCACCCCGGGCGGCCGCGCAAGCCCGGCTCGATCGGCACTCCGCTCGAGGACGTGGAGATGAAGGTCGTCGACGAGAACGACGAGGAGGTGCCGCAGGGCGAGGTCGGCGAGATCGTGATCCGCGGCCACAACATCATGAAGGGCTACTGGCGGCGCCCCGACGCCACCGAGGAGGCGATGCGCAACGGCTGGTTCCACAGCGGCGACATGGCCAGAGTCGACGAGGACGGCTACTTCTTCATCGTCGACCGCAAGAAGGACCTGATCATCCGCGGCGGCTACAACGTCTACCCGCGCGAGGTCGAGGAGGTCCTCTACGAGCACCCGAAGATCCGCGAAGCCGCCGTCATCGGCGTCCCCAACGACCAATGGGGCGAGGAGATCGGCGCCGCCGTCGTCGTCCACGAGGGCGAGGAGCTGACCCCGGAGGAGGTCGGCGAATATGTCAAGGAGCGGATCGCCGCCTACAAGTACCCGCGGATCGTCTGGTTCCTGGACGACCTGCCGAAGGGGCCGACGGGGAAGATCCTCAAGCGGGAGATCGAGGTCCCCGCCGCCGCCGAGCCTGGCGCAAGCGCCTGAGACCTGATTTACTCAACTCTCTCCGAGTACTAGACCAGTTTGCTCGGGTGACACAGCAGCGCGCTCGGGAGGCGCCTGCGCTCAACAAGGAGAGATGATGGTCAGCAAACGTCTGACGGCGATCGTCGCCGCGATTGCCCTCTGCATCACCGGTACCGCCCTCGCCCCGGCCGCCTCGGCGCAGGACCCGATCCTGTTCGTCCACGGCTACACCGAGAGCGCTTCCGTCTGGAAAACGATGATCTCCAATTTCGAAAAAAACGGCTATTCGAAAGCGGAATTGAGCGCCTACAGCTACAACACCTCGCAGTCGAACGTCACCGACGCCGAAACCGAGGTCAAACCGCGGGTCGAAACCCTGCTGAAAAACAATCCCGGCGCGACCAAGGTCGACATCGTCGCCCACTCGATGGGCAGCCTCAACAGCCGCTACTACATCAAGAACCTCGGCGGCGACACCAAAGTCGACGACTGGGTCTCGCTCGGCGGCCCGAACCACGGCACCGACTTCGCCAACTGGTGCTTCAGCGCCTCCTGCGTGGAGATGCGGATCGGCTCGACGTTCCTCAACAACCTGAACGCCACCGACGAGACGCCCGGCGCCGTCAACTACGGCACCTGGTGGTCGCCGTGCGACAGCATCATCAACCCGGATTCGAGCGTCGCCCTCAGCGGCGCCACGAACACCAAAACGGCGTGCATCTCGCACACCGACCTGATGAACGACTCCACCGTCTTCGGACAGGTGCATACGTTCGTCAAATAAGTCCGGTCCGGCGGGACCCTGGCCACGACCCAGGGTCCCGCCTTTTCTTCAGAGAAGGAGGAGCACCATGATCCGCAAGCGTCTGACGGCGTTCGTCGCCGCGATCGCCCTCTGCACCGCCGGCGCGGCCCTCTCGCCCGCCAGCTCCCTGGCCCTCGATCCGATCCTCTTCGTCCACGGCTGGAACGGGAGCGCCTCGAACTGGAGCACGATGGTCTCCAGGTTCGAAAAAGACGGCTACCCGAAATCGCATCTGAGCACCTACACCTACAACAGCAGCACCTCGAACAAAACGCTGGCTGAAACCGAAGTCAAATCTCGGGTCGAAAGCCTGCTGAAAACGACGGGTGCCACGAAGGTCGACATCCTCGCCCACTCGATGGGCAGCCTCAACAGCCGCTACTACGTCAAGTTCGTCGCCGGCGGCCAGGAAAAGGTCGACGACTGGGTTTCCTTCGGCGGGCCCAACCACGGCACCAAAGCCGCCAACATCTGCTTCAGCGTCACCTGCACGGAGATGCGGATCGGCTCAAAATTCCTCACCGAACTGAATGCCGGGGACGAGACGCCGGGGACCGTCAACTACGGCACCTGGTGGTCGCCGTGCGACGAATTCATCAATCCCCCCGAAAGCACCATCCTCAGCGGCGCGACGAACACGAAAACCCCGTGCATCTCGCACCTCGCGCTGGTCAGCGACGAAGCGGTCTACAAAGAAGTCCGGGAATTCGTCAAATAGAAGCGCTGGGGAAGTACTCCGGAGTACTGGGCGCGATCCTGGCCAGGTAGCCAGTATCGCGCTAGGCTCCCGTTGCCCACATATGCACCAAAAGGAGACGAGATGAGCGTCGCATCCCAGCGCCTGATGGACAACATCACCTACGAGGACCTCTACCACCGCTGGGAGCAGGGCAACTGGAGCGCCTACGACCTCGACTTCTCCCAGGACCGCAAGGGCTGGGAAGCGCTCACCGAGATGCAGCGCCGCTCGGCGATGTGGATCTACTCGATGTTCTATTACGGCGAGGACCGGGTCGCCGACACCCTTGCCCCCTACGTCACCGCCGCCCCGACCGAGGAGCAGTCCTACTTCCTGGCCACGCAGCAGGTCGACGAGGTCCGCCACTCGATCTTCTTCCACCGCTTCTTCAAGGAGGTGATCGGCGTCGGCGGCGACTCCGTGCAGCAGACGCTCTCCTCCACCCTGCCGCAGCTGAACTGGGGCTACCGCGGCGTCTTCGACCGTCTCGACCGGATGGCCGAGGAACTGCGCAAGGACCGCTCGCTGCCGAAGTACGCGCAGGCGATCACCCTCTACCACCTGATCGTCGAGGGCAGCCTCGCGCAGCCCGGCCAGCACTTCATCGAGGACTTCTTCGCCTCCGAGGACACGATGCCCGGCTTCAGCGCCGGGATGGAGAACGTCTCCCGCGACGAGCAGCGCCACATCGGCTTCGGCGTCAAGGTCCTCTCCGAACTGCTCGACGAGCGCGCTCCGGGAGCCGAGGAGAACCGGGCCGCAGTGGTCGAGCTGCTGCGGGAAACGCTCCCCTACAGCCCTGCCGTCTTCACGCCGCCGAACATGGACCGCGAGTACACCGAGTGCTACGGCTTCTCGCTCGAGGACATCTTCGCCTTCGGGCTGAAACTGATCCGCCAGCGCTGGCGGACGATCGGCTTCCCGACCGAGGAGATGCCGCCCGGCGTCTTTCCCTTCCCGGCCGAGGACACCGAGGAGGAGGTCGCCCGGCGCCAGGTCAAGCTGATGCTGGCCGGCGTGATCGGCACCCCGGAAGGCCCGCCGCCGAGCTCGGACCCGGAGATCCAGCGCCTCTACTTCGACCTGATCAGCCGCGTCGCGGACCCCGCCGCGGCAAACGGCTCCCCCTTCGTCCTGCAGTGGCGCTTCACCGACGCCGAACCGTGGCACCTGGTCCTCGAC
>DASZDI010000368.1:0-4317 GCA_035942135.1 Solirubrobacterales bacterium
CTCCTCGTCCTCGGCGGCCATCTCCGCCAGGTCGTCGAGGTCGGCGACGTCGCCCTCGAGCCCGCGGAACATCTCCAGCCGGCGCTGGGCGCGAGCGTGGGCGGCGGAGGTGCGGGCGGCGGCCTCCTGGTCGTCCCAAAAGCCCGGCTGCCCCATCTCCTCCTCTAAGCGAGCGGCTTCGGCTTCCAGCGCAGCGGGGTCAAAGGTAGTCCGAGAGCAGGGACAGCTGCTCTCGGACGGCGGCCAGGCGGGGCGCTACGGGTTCGCTCTGCGCGGTGTCGGCCATGCCCCAAGGTTACTTGGGCTTGGCGAAGACCAGTTCGGTCCGGCAATCGTCGAACTCGATCACGGCGCGCGAGACCTGCGAAGCGTTTTCGTAATTCCAGAGAACGTAGAAGCTGCCGCCGTAAACCTGTCCGTCGACCGTGACCTTGGCCGGCTGCGGCCCCGGTTCGCCCGACACGTTCCTGCCGACGCCCCAGGCGGTGAAGCCGGCGCGGCTGAACTGCTTCAGCGGATAGCGGCCGAGGACCCTCGCCACGACCGGCTGGTCCGGGCACCCGACCACGACCTCGGTGCGGAGGCGGTAGTCGGTCAGCAGCACCTTGCCCTTGTGCTTGCCCAGCCCCTTCTTGAGGGTGAAGACCACGCGGCCCTCGGCAGCCCAGGGGCCGAGCGGGGGCTTTTTGATCCCCGCGGCCTGGGCGAGCGCGGCCAGCGCCAGTGCTACGGCAACAACCGCGACGATCGACTTCGCTCTGCGCACGGGCGGCACAATAGCCGCGCGCTCAGTCGCCGCCCCGGGAGGCAGAGGTGCCGGGGAGAAAGCCTCCGGCCCGCAGCGCCTCCGCCCGGTCGTCGCAAGGGTGCCAGCTCAGCACCTTGTGGTTGCGCAGCTCGAAGGCCCAGGCCATCTCCTCGACGCCGGCCTCGCTGTCGTCCTCGGCCCAGTGCCAGCGTCGGCGGATCAGCGCCACGGCGCGACCGCCGCCGCCCTCGGTCCCGTCCTCGTAGAGCTGCTCCAGCTCGATCGTCTGCTGCACCCCACCGGCCTTGCGGGTCGCCCAGACCCGCGCCGCCTCCCGGCCCTTGCGCAGGCCGCGGCTCGCATGCAGCTCGACCTCCGGGTCCAGCACGGCGACGAAGGCATCGAGGTCCCGCTCGTTGAACGCGCGGATGAACTCACGGACCGGGTCAGTCATCGAGCCTGCGATCGACCCCCGTATAGGGGGCGGATCGACGGTTCGATTGCGACGCCCTCAGGCGCCGTGGCACTTCTTGTACTTCTTGCCGCTGCCACACCAGCAGGGGTCGTTGCGGCCGACTTTGTCGTGCTCGTCTTTGACGACGGTCTCGACGACCTCGCCGTTGCCGGGGGTCGCCCCCTGCGCAGCGGCGACGTCGACGGCACTGGCCCCGCTCGCGGCGGCGACCTCCTGCAGCGCCGAAGGCTGGTTCTCGAGGGTGCCGCCAGAGTAGGCCAGGGTGGTCGTTTCGCCCTCGCCGTTGGTCGCCGCGACGGCGCCCGCCTCCGGCTGGACTTCGATCTCGGCGCGGAAGACCAGTTTCGAGAACTCGTCCCAGATCGAGTGCATCAGGTCTTCGAACATCGAGAAGCCCTCGTTTTTGTAGGCGACGAGGGGGTCGATCTGGGCAAAGCCGCGGAGGTGGATGCCTTCGCGCAGGTAGTCCATGTCGAAGAGGTGTTCGCGCCAGCGGTTGTCGATCACCTGCAGCAGGATCGAGCGCTCCAGGTAGCGCATCAGCTCCTTGCCGAGCTGTTCCTCGCGCTCGTCGTAGGCGCTCATCGCGTCGTCGTCGAGGGCTTCCTTGAGCTGCTCGCGGTCGACGGTCTCCGGCGCCAGGGTCGCGACCTCGATCCCGATCGGCCAGATCAGCCGCAGCTGGGTCTCCAGCTCCTCCAGGTCCCATTCCTCGAGCAGTTCGCCGGCCGTGTACTCGTCGACCAACCGCTCGATCACGCCCTCCAGCTCGTCGCGGGCGTTCTCGGAGATGTCGCGGCCTTCGAGGATCTCGCGGCGGTAGCGGTAGATCACCCGCCGCTGCTCGTTCATCACGTCGTCGTACTCGAGCACGCGTTTGCGGATCAGGAAGTTCTGCTCCTCGACCTTCTTCTGCGCGTTCTCAACGGTTTTCGTCAGCATCTTCGCTTCGAGGGGGACTTCGCCGCCCTCGTCGTCGGTCGGGCCGAGTTTGTCGAGGATGTTGTAGATGCGGTCGCCGGCGAAGAGGCGGATCACGTCGTCTTCGGCGGAGAGGAAGAAGCGGGACTCGCCGGGGTCGCCCTGGCGCCCGGAGCGGCCGCGCAGCTGGTTGTCGATGCGCCGCGACTCGTGGCGCTCGGTGCCGCAGATGAAGAGGCCGCCGAGCTCCCGCACTTCCTCGGCCTCGGCCTTGCACTGGGGCTCGAGCTCGGCCGTCTTCTCGGCCAGCGCCTCCTCGTAGCCCTCGCTCTCGGGGGTGATCCCCTGCTTTTTGAGCTCGGCGATCGCGAGGTGCTCGGGGTCGCCGCCGAGCCTGATGTCGACGCCGCGGCCGGCCATGTTGGTGGCGATCATCACCGCGCCCTTGCGCCCGGCCTGGGCGATCAGCTCGCCCTCTCGTTCGGCGTGCTCGGGCTTGGCGTTGAGGACCGCGTGCTTGATCCCCTGGCGCTTGAGGGCCTCGGAGATCATCTCCGAGACCTCGACCGAGACGGTGCCGACGAGGACCGGCTGGCCCTTTTCGTGGCGGCCGACGATTTCGTCGATCACGGCTTTCCACTTGCCGTCTTTGGTCTTGAAGATCTGGTCGTTGCGGTCGAGCCGGACCATCGGCTGGTTGGTCGGGATCTCGACCACCGGGATCTCGTAGATCTTCATGAACTCGGTCGCCTCGGTGAGGGCGGTGCCGGTCATGCCCGAGAGCTTGTCGTAGAGGCGGAAGTAGTTCTGCAGGGTGATCGTCGCCAGGGTCTGGTTCTCCTCGCGGATCGCCACCCCCTCCTTCGCCTCGACCGCCTGGTGCAGGCCCTCCGACCAGCGGCGCCCCTCGAGGATGCGACCGGTGAACTCGTCGATGATCATCACCTCGCCGTCGATCACCGCATAGTCGTCGTCCTTCCTGTAGAGGGACTCGGCCTTCAGCGCCTGGACGAGGTGGTTGACGAGGCTGCCGTGCTCGCCGAGGTAGAGGTTGTCGACGCCGATGAACTCCTCGGCTTTCTTCACGCCCTGCTCGGTCGGGGCGACGGTCTTGTGTTTCTCGTCGTACTCGTAGTCGTAGTCGACTTCGGTGGTGTCCTTCGATTCGCCGAGCGACTTCAGTTTCTGTTTCGCCGGCACCCCGACCAGCTGCTTGGCGAGGCGGGCGAAGGTGTAGTAGGTCTGGGCCGCCTGTTCGGGGGCGCCGGAGATGATCAGCGGCGTCCGCGCCTCGTCGATGAGGATGTTGTCGACCTCGTCGACGATCGCGAAGTTGTGGTCGCGCTGGACGCAGTGCTCGAGCGAGTCCGCCATGTTGTCGCGCAGGTAGTCGAAGCCGAACTCGGAGTTGGTCCCGTAGGTGACGTCCAGCGCGTATTTGCGCTGGCGGGCGGCGTGGTCGTCGGAGTCCTGGAGGGCGGCGACGGTGACGCCGAGCGCGTCGTAGATCGGCTTCAGCCATTCCGAGTCGCGGCGGGCCAGGTAGTCGTTGACGGTGACGACGTGGACGCTGTTGCCGGCGAGCGTGTTGAGGAAGACCGGCAGGGTCGCGGTCAGGGTCTTTCCCTCGCCGGTTTTCATCTCGGCGATCGCCCCGTCGTGGAGGACCATGCCGCCGATCAGCTGGACGTCGTAGTGGCGCTGGCCGGTGGTCCGGCGCGAGGCCTCCCGGGTCAGCGCGAACGCCTCCGGCAGGAGGTCGTCGAGCGACTCCCCGTTGCGGGCACGCTCGCGCAGCGAGTCCGCCTCTTCGCGGATCTCGTCTTCCGAGAGCGCTTCCATCTCCGGCTCGAACCGGTTGATCGCCTCCGCGCGCTTCTGGTAGGCCTTGAACTTCCGTCCCTCTCCCGCGCGCAGCGCCTTAGTTACAAGGTCCATCGCTGGCATCGGTCAAGAGTAGCGGTGTGGACGAGGAGGCCGAGGCGTGCCCGTAGAAAAGCCCTTGCCTCCGGGTAGATGGGGGTCTAGGATCGTCACAGAACCCACAAGGAGGCACTCATGCGGATAGAGATTCGGGGCCGGAACGTCGAGATGACGGATGACCGGCGTTAGATGGTGCGTAAACGCTTCCAGCGGCGGGGCCGGCTGGTCTCGCCGCTGGCGACCCTGGAGG
>DASZDI010000369.1:0-4553 GCA_035942135.1 Solirubrobacterales bacterium
CTCCCAAGGACTTCGACTTCGACGACTGAGAATTCACGAAGTCGGCGCAATTACGTGCGCCACGCGTGAATCTTTTCTTCATAGGCTCGGAGCGTGGCTCCGTTGAAGAAAAAAGGCGACCTGGCGGAGCTCAAGGTCGCCACGGACCTCATCGACCGGGGCTGCCGGATCTCGATCCCTTTCGGGGAGGACTGCGACTACGACCTGATCGCCGACTACGAAGGACGGCTCCATCGAGTGCAGGTGAAGTACACGCAGTCAGATGGGCAGATAGTGGTCATCCGCTGTCGATCCCATTCGCTCACCAAGGGAAAGGTGCGCGCAACGAAGCTCTACACGCCGGCAATGATCGACTGGATCGCGGCCTACGATCCCACTACTGAACGCTGCTACTACTGCCCTTCGTGGGAGCTGGGGGCGGCTGGTCGAAACCTCCTCCACCTGCGATTACAGCCTGCGCGCAACGGTCAGCGAGTCGGAATCCGGGAGGCGGCTGCCTATACGGAACCGGACTTCAGCCGCGATCCTTCGATGGAGCCAGCCGGAATCGAACCGGCGACCTTTCGCGTGCAAGGCGAACGCTCTGCCATCTGAGCTATGGCCCCGTGCCCCAGATTGTAGGCGCCGAAGCTAGGCCAGCAACTGCTCGGCCCGGTGCGACTCGGGCAGGTTCTGGTCGGCGTGGTAGCTCGACCGCACCAGCGGACCGGCCGCGACGGACTCGAAGCCAAGCTCGTACGCCGCCTTCTCCAGCGCCGCGAACTCGTCGGGGTGCCAGTAGCGGACTACCGGGAGGTGGTTCGCGGTCGGGCGCAGGTACTGGCCGACGGTGAGGACCTGGACCTCGTGCTCGCGGAGGAGGCCGAAGGTCTCGACCATCTCCTCGAAGGACTCGCCGAGGCCGACCATCAGGCCGGACTTGGTGACGACCTCCTCGCCGCCCATCTCCTTCGCCATCCGCAGGACGCGGGCGGAGCGGAGGAACTGGGAGCCGCGGCGGGCGATGGGGTAGAGGCGCGGCACGGTCTCGACGTTGTGGTTGAAGACGTCGGGGCGCTCGTGGATCACCTTGGCGAGGGGCATCTCCTGGCCGCGGAAGTCGGGGGTGAGGATCTCGACCTTGCAGTCGGACGCGAGCATCCGGATCGAGCGGATCACGCCGACGAAGGCGCTCGCCCCGTAGTCGGGCAGGTCGTCGCGGTCGACCGAGGTGACGACGGCGTGGCGCAGCCCCATCGCCTTCACCTGGTTGGCGACGCGCAGCGGCTCCAGCGGGTCGTTCCAGGTCGGCTTGCCGGTCTGCACGTTGCAGAAGCCGCACCGCCGCGTGCAGACGTCGCCGAGGATCATGAAGGTCGCCGTGCCGCGCTCCCAGCACTCGCCGACGTTGGGACAGTTGGCCTCCTCGCAGACGGTGTGGAGGTTGTCGGAGCCGATCTTCTCCTTCAGCCGCCGATAGTTCGGCCCGCCCGGCGCCGGCACCTTCAGCCACGGCGGCTTGCGGGCGCGGCGGAACGGGACCGTCCCCGCCGCCTCGGCGGCGGTCCCACCCGGCTTGGCGCGGGAGCGGGTGACGTGGATGCGCTCGGCGGTTTCGCTCATCGACTCACCTGAGCGTAGCGTCCGGCGCGCCCAGCCCCGGCCCGCCCTTCTGGGCCGCCGTGTCGTCGCGCGTAGGGAGAGAGAGCGGCAAGTCGGCGGTGGCGGGCGTTCGCTCGAAGACGGCGGCATAGGCCGCGACCAATCGCTCGGCGAAAGCGCCAAGGTCCTGCTCGGCCCCGAGCTCCCGCGACAGCGAGGTCATCGACACGCCCTCGATCCCGCAGGGGACCACCCACTCGAACGGCTGCAGGTCGTTGTTGACGTTGACCGCCAGCCCGTGCGTCGTCACCCCGCGGCTGACGTGCAGCCCGATCGAGCCGATCTTGCGCGCCGGCTTCGCGGCGAGGGTCGGCGGCGGCTCGCCCTCGGTCCACACCCCCGTCAGCCCCTCGAAGGTCCGCGCGGGCACCCCGTACTCGCCCAGCGCCTCGATCATCGTCCGCTCCAGCCCCCGCACGTACCTGTGGACGTCGTCGCCGTAGCCGGCGAGCTGGACGATCGGGTAGGCGACCAGCTGGCCGGGGCCGTGGTAGGTGACGAGGCCGCCGCGGTCGGTGTCGACCACCGCGATCCCCTGCGCTTCGTACCAGGCCGCCCCCATCGGCAGCTCCTCCGGCTTTGAGCGGCGGCCGCGCGTGTAGACGGGCGGGTGCTCGAGTAGCAGCAGCACGTCGCCGATCTCGTCCCGCCGGCGCCGCTCCGCCAGCTGCCGCTGCAGCTCCCAGGCCTCTTCGTAGGGCACCGTCCCGCAGCGCACGACCTGGATCTCGGCGGTCATCGTCAGCGCGCGCCCTCCAGCCTCGCCAGGGCCGCGCTGACGACGTGCTCTTCGTGCGGGATCGCCGCCTGCTCGAGGCGCTTGGAGTAGGGCATGTGGACGTCGGCACCGGTGACGCGCTGGACCGGGGCGTCGAGGTAGTCGAAGGCCTGCTCGGTGATCAGGGTCGAGAGGTTGGCGCCGACGCCGCCGTGGGGCCAGCCCTCCTCGACGATCACCGCCCGGTTGGTCTTGCGAACCGAGGCGAGGATCGTGTCGAGGTCGAGCGGGCGCAGCGTGCGCGGGTCGATCACCTCGGCCTCGACGTCGTGCTCGCTCGCCAGCTTTTCCGCCGCCTGCGCGGCGACCTGCGCCATCTTCAGCACGCCGACGATCGTCACGTCGCCGCCCTCGCGCCGCACCGCGGCTTGGCCGAAGCGCAGCGGCTCGGCGTCCTCGTCGTCGGGCACCTCGCCCTTCGTCCCGTAGAGGCTCTCGTGCTCGATGAAGACCACCGGGTTGGGGTCGCGGATCGCCGCCTTCAACAGGCCCTTGGCGTCGGCCGGGGTCGAGGGGCAGGCGACGAGCAGCCCCGGCACCTGCAGGTAGAGCGCCTCGAAGCTGTGGGAGTGGGTCGGCCCGAGTTGGTGGCCGCCGCCGCCCGGCATCCGGATCACCATCGGCACCTGCGCCTGGCCGTTGAACATGTAGGGGATCGCGGCGGCGTGGTTGACGATCTGGTCCAGCGCCAGCAGGCTGAAGTTGACCGTCATCAGCTCGACGATCGGCCGCAGCCCGTTCATCGCCGCGCCGACCCCGGCGCCGACGATCGTGTTCTCGGAGATCGGCGTGTCCCGCACCCGCCGCTCGCCGAACTCGTCGAGCAGCCCTTCGGTCACCTTGAAGGCGCCCTGGAAGACGGCGACGTCCTCGCCCATCACGAAGACCGCCTCGTCGCGCCGCATCTCCTCGGCCATCGCGTCGCGCAGCGCCTCCCGCATCCGCAGCTCCGCCATCAGCCTTCGTCCTCCTGGCCCGGGGAAGCCTCGGCCGCGGCGCCCTCGTCGTCGCCGGTCGCCTCCGCGGCGCCACTCTCCTCGTCACGCACCTCGTCGCCCTCGTCGCCGACCTCTTCATCGGGGGAGACCCGCTCCTCGATCCCCTCCTGGACGTCGCCCTGCATCGCCGGGTTGGGCCGCTCGCCCGCCGGCTGCCCGGCATAGGCGGCGCCGGCCTCGGCCAGCTCCCGCGCCGCGTCGGGCATCTCGCCCTCGCGCTCGCCCCGGTGCGGCTCCGGGCTGCGCTCGTCGACCGCGTACCAGCCGCCCGGCTCGGTCTGCGCGTAGAGGTTTTCGTACATCGTGTCGAGCGGCGGCTCCGGCGAGGCCTCGGCGAACTCGACCGCCGCCTCGACCTCCGCGTCGGCCGCCTCGCGCGCCTGCCGCACCTCGCGCTCGCCCAGCACCCCGGCCTCGACGCAGCGCTCGGCGAAGGTCTCGATCGGGTCCTTCTGGCGCCACTCGTCGACCTCCTCGCGCTCGCGGTAGACCTCGGGGTCGGCGGCGGAGTGCCCGCGGAAGCGATACGTGAACGCCTCCAGCAGGGTCGGCCGCTGCTCCTCGCGCGCCTGCCGCAGCCCCTCGGCGACGCCCTCGCGCACCTCGACCACGTCCATCCCGTCGATCCGCCTGCCGTCGATCCCGTAGCCCAGCGCCTTCTTCGAGAGGTCGGTCTGCGCCGAGTGGCGCTCGACCGAGGTCCCCATCCCGTAGAGGTTGTTCTCGACCAGGAAGAGGACCGGCAGCTTCCACAGCGCCGCCAGGTTCATCGTCTCGCCGAAGTTGCCGGTGTTGGAGGCGCCGTCGCCGAACATGCAGACGGTGACCGCGTCTTCGCCCTTGTACTGGGAGGCGAGCGCGAGGCCCGCCGCGATCGGCAGGTTGCCGCCAACGATCCCGTAGCCGCCCATGAACCGCTTCTCGGCGTCGAAGATGTGCATCGAGCCGCCGCGGCCGCCGCTGGTCCCGTCGACCCGGCCGAAGAGCTCGGCCATCACCCGCTTCGGCTCGGTCCCGCGGGCGATCGCGTGGCCATGGGTGCGGTAGGTGCCGATCAGGAAGTCTTCCTCGCGCATCACCGAGGCGGTGCCGACGATCGTCGCCTCCTCGCCGATCGCCAGGTGCAGGAAGCCGCC
>DASZDI010000370.1:0-3613 GCA_035942135.1 Solirubrobacterales bacterium
GGCCAGTCGCTCCGCCTTCTCTCGCCTCACCGCCATCCCTTACCCGCTATGCGAGGAAGGGTTCGACGGCCTTCAGGACCTGCTTTTCGTCGAGCGGTTCGTCGAAGGCCGCCGGTGCCGGTTCTTCCTTGTTCTGCAGCCGGATCGCCGCCGCGTGCCGGGCCTCCACCTGGACGATGCCGCCCGCCGCCGCCAGCACTTCTTTGGACTTGATCGCGGGGGCGGCGCCGTTGTAGGCGCTGACCCCGGTGTCCTCGAAGGTCTGGGCCAGCTTGAGGAAGCCGGAGGTGCCGCTGTAGGCGAAGTCGAACTTCGGTTCCGCCACCGGCTTGCCGCCGAGCTGCTTGACCGTCGCCGCCAGGGCTTCGACGTGCTGCTTCTCGTCCTCGGCGAGCAGCGAGATCAGGCTCCTCAGTTCGCTGCTGCCGCGGACGCGGCCCTTCGCCTCTGCGTAGAACTTCGCCTCCAGGTACTCGAGGGTGAGGGCGAAGTTGACGATCGCGACGTCGCCGCCGCCCATCGCCCCGAGGGCGCGACGGACGTACGGGCCGACCGCGAGCGCGCCGTAGACGGCACCCGCCGCCAGCGCTCCCTTGAGGATCACCTCGCTGCGGGAAAGGTCCTCGCTGTCGGCGTCGACGTTGACGGCGGCGAGCTCCGGGTTGGCAAGCTGCTCATTGCTCATTGCTCTGCTCCTTTGGTCTCGCGACGGCCTCAGCCGACGATGAAGGGTTCGACGGATTTGAGGACGGTTTTCACGTCCGCCGGCTTGGCGAAGGCCCCGTCGGGGGTGATCGATTCGCCGAGCAAGATGTTGAGGACGGCGGCGTGGCGGCCCTCGACGCTGTGGATCGCCAGGGCGGAGGAGAGGACTTCGGGGCTCTTGATGTTCGCCGCCTGCCCGAGGTACGCGGCAGCGCCGAGGTTCTCCACCGTCCCCGCCAGTTCCAGCACCGACTTGGCGCTTTCGAGCGGGAACTCCGCTTTCGGTTCCGGCGCCGGCTTGCCGCCCATCTGCTTCACCGCGGCCTTCAGCGCCTTGACGTGTTCGGCCTCCTCGCGGCCGAACTGGCGGATCGTCTCCAGGTCGGCCCCCTTGAAGAGACCGCTTTTGGCGACGTCCGCGTAGAAGGCGGTCTCCAGGTACTCGAGCGTCAGCGCGTAGTTGAGGATGCCGACGTCGCCCTTGCCGAATTCGGCGGTTTCGCTCGCGCCGCCAGACCCCATCGAAGAGGTGGTGCTGGTCGTGGTGGTGCCGCTGTCGTTGCCGCAGGCGGCGAGGAAGGCGGCGAGGCCCGCCGAGCCGCCGCCGACCGCCAGGAACCGGCGCCTCGATACGGGGTTTACGAGTTGCTTGCTGTCAGACATCGCGGGGTCGCCTCCTGGTCGTTTGCATGCCCACCTCTACGGGGAGCGCGTGGGGGTGGATCAGAATCCGCCGATGGCAGCGACCCCTTCGACCACCGCGACCGTCGGCACCACCCCCGGGCGCGCGGCGCTGCTGGTGATGGTCTCGATGGTCTCCGTCCAGAGCGGCGCCGCCCTGGCGACGACGCTGTTCGACTCGGTCGGCTCCTCCGGCGCGGTCCTCCTGCGCGCCTTCTTCGGCGCCGTGGCGCTGCTGGCGCTGACCCGGGGGGCACCGCTGCTGACGCGGCGGTGGCCGCACCGCGACGTGGTCCTGCTCGGCCTCTCGGTCGGCATCGTCAACCTCTTCTTCTACGCGGCGCTGGCGCGCCTGCCACTCGGGATCACGGTCACCCTCGAGTTCGTCGGCCCCCTCGGCATCGCCCTCTTCGGCTCCCGGCGCCCCCGCGACGTCATATGGGCGCTGATGGCCGGGGCCGGGATCGTCCTCCTCTCCGACGGCACCGGCGGCGAGAGCGTCGACCCGCTGGGAGTCGCCCTGGCGCTCACCGCCGGCATCTTCTGGGCCGCCTACATCCTCCAGAGCGCCCGCGTCGGCCGCCTCGAACCCGGCATCGGCGGAGCCACCGTAGCCTCGGTGATCGCCACCGCCCTAGTAGCCCCCTTCGGCATCGCCCAAGGCGGCATCGAGATCCTCGACCCCACCGTCCTCGCTGTCGGAGCCGCCGTCGGCATCCTCAGCACCGCAGTCCCCTACGCCCTGGAGATGGAGGCCCTGCGCAAGCTCCCCCAAGCCGTCTTCGGCGTCCTGATGAGCCTCGAGCCCGCCCTGGCAGCGACCATCGGCTTCATTGCCCTCTCCCAAGACCTGGCCCTGGTCGAAGTCCTCGCGATCACCCTCGTAGTCATCGCCTCCGCCGGAGCCCTCCGCTCCGCCGCCGCCTTCTCGGTGCGGGACTGAACCCGCACCCGAGTTCGGAGCTACCTCCGGGGCAGGTGACCCGCCCCGGAGGAACAGCAAGACGCTTCCTTAACCGATATCGATTGTGGTGCTACCCGACAGGGTCAGATTGCCGGTATAGGTTGTTTCGGCGCTTGTGTTACCCGTGAACGGGCAGAAGAAGCCACCGGCATCTGTCAGCGACGCGGTGATGCCGCCAACTGTGAAGACCAGTTTCAGGCCCGGATGCTGATTCGTGACTGTGACGTGGTTTTTCCCGGTGAAGGGAGCGACGTGAACCACGCACAGGCCACCACCAGCTTCGATTGTCACGTCTTTGCCCGCCGGGCAGACGAGATCTGTCGTTGCGAGGACATCGGTTCCCGTGCCCGAAGGGAGGTGAAGCAGATAGTCGCAACCGTTCATTTTCACCGACCCGTTGAGGCCGAAGGTCGTGCATTCTGAGTACACCGAGGTGAGTGTCAGTGTTGTCGACGCTCCGGTAGAGGTACCTGAGAATTCCGCGTTTTTGCAACTTGTTTCAAATCCATCCATTTTGAAAACATGAAGTTCGGTAGCCGCTTGGGTCCCTGAGTAGGTGACCGGGTAGCTGGCCGATGTGAACTCGGTGGCCGATGCCGTCGAAGACAGAACCGCGCCCATCGCGAGCGTCGCGAACAGCGCGAGTCCGAGGGTCTTGAACTTGCGAGTCATTGACTGATCCTTTCTGGGTTGACGATCGGTCAGTCGACCGATCCCCCGGTTGAATATCGGATCGTCAGAGCTTTAGGCAAAAACTATTGTGTAGCGCTCAAATGAGGGTCGCTGGGGGAGGGACGCGGACAGAGAACCCCGGAAATCGCAGGATGATGGATTCGCGCACGCGCAGCTCCGGCCGGGCGGAAATTCGACGAGGCGGGGTCGGGGCGACTCAGGCGGCTCCGAGAGGGAGCTAGGCCCGCAGGCGCTCGAGCGCTGAGGCGATGCGGGAGACGCCGTCGGCGGCGCGGTCGGCGGGGACCGGGGCGAAGGAGAGGCGGAGGCTGCGCTCGCCGCCGTCGATCATGAAGTCGGGGCCGGCGACGAAGGAGACGCCGTCGTCTTTGGCCTCGGCCAGGAGGGCGGCGGTGTCGGTGCCCTCGGAGAGGTCGAGCCAGAGGAAGTAGCCGCCGTCGGGGACGACGAACTCGGCCTCGGGGATCTGCTCTTGGAGCGCCGAGACGAGGGCGTCGCAGCGGGCTTTCAGCTCGCCTTTGACGAAGTCGATGTTGCGGTCGAGCTCGCCGCTGCGGCAGAGCTCGAGGA
>DASZDI010000371.1:0-7514 GCA_035942135.1 Solirubrobacterales bacterium
GGCCGCAGCGGCGCCGGCAGCGCCGCGAGGTTCGCCCGCAGGCGGGCCGCGGAGAGCGCCCCCTCGCCCGCGACCAGGAGCGTGTTGGTGTCCTCGATCGGGTACCGCAGCACCCGAGGGAAGGCGGCGGCCATCGTCCGCCCCAGCACCCGCTCCAGCTCCCGCCCGCCCTCGGGGTGGCCGACGTTGAGGACCACCAGGCCGCCGGGCGCCAGCCGCTCGCGGGCCAGCTCGAAGAACTCGCGGGTCGCCAGGTAGAAGGGGATGTAGGGCTGGCGGTAGGCGTCGACCATGATCGCGTCGTAGCCGCCCTCGGAGCGCTCCAGCCAGGGCCGGGCGTCCTCGGCGTAGGTCCGCATCCGCGGGTTGCGGAGGTCGAAGTAGCGACGGCCCAGCTCGGTCAGCTCGGGGTCGATCTCGACCGCGTCGACCGCGGTGGCGGGGAAGAAGTGGCCGAAGGAGCGGGCGACGGTGCCGGCCGCGTTGCCGAGGATCGCGATCCGGCGCGGTGGCCGCCGCGCCGCTGCGGCCGGGAGCACCAGGTGCCCGTCCCAGTAGTCGCCGGTCAGGTAGGAGCCGGGCTCATAGAGCGAGTGGACCGCCTGGCCCTCGTTCAGCTCCAACACCCGGCTGCCGTCGTCGCGTTCGATCACCCGCGCGTACTGGTGCGTGGTCTCGGCCTCGTAGAGGACGCGGCCCTCGGCGTCCCCCTTGATCGTCCCGACCGGGAGCGCCAGCACCGCGATCAGGGCGAGGGGCACCGCGAGCCCGCGCCGGCCGACCCCGATCGTCGCCACCAGCGCCAGTGCCAGCGCGAAGACGAGGAAGGTCCGCTGGGTCCCCAGCAGCGGGATCAGCAGCAGCGCCGAGAGCATCGTCCCCAGCAGCGAGCCGGCGGTCGAGATCGCGTAGAGGCGGCCGACCACCTCGCCCGAGCTGCCGACCTCGCCGACCGCCAGCCGCACCGCCCAGGGCGCCGCCGCGCCGAGCAGGGTGACCGGCACCGCGACCAGCACCAGGACCCCGAAGAGGGAGCCGGCGAAGCCGCCGACCGAGACGGTCTCGAAGGCGTCGACCGAGAAGCCGAGGAAGGGCCGGGCCGCGAACGGGATCGTCGCGATCAGGGCCGCGGCCGCGAGCACCAGCAGGCAGAGCCCGCGCAGGTGGGGATGGCGGTCGGCGTAGCGGCCGCCGAACCAGTAGCCGACCGAGAGGGCGACGAGGACGACGCCGATCGTGTTCGCCCAGACCACGGTCGAGGCGCCGAAGTAGGGCGCCAGCATCCGCGCCGCGGCGATCTCCACCCCGAGGCTGGAGGCGCCGACGACGAAGACCAGCGCCGCGAGCAACCTGCGGTCGGGACGGGCGATCCTCGCCGGGGCCGGCTCAGGCGGGGCGGTCGTCCGCATCTCCACCGGCGCCGATCAGCTGCCGCTCCAGGCGCGCGCCCTGCCCCGCGGCGACGGCCCGCTGCGCCCGTCCCTCATCGAGCTCGACCCCCCGCTCCCGCGCCAGGTCGAGCAGCCGCTGCTTTTCGATCCCCTCGCGCGAGGCCTCGAAGAAGAACCAGGCGATCAGGCCGAGGCCGAGGAAGGTCCCCTCGACCATCATGATCACCCCGGCGGTGCTCTGGTCGGCGACGGGAGAGATGCCCCAGTACCGCTCCCCCTCCGCGTAGACGGGGTAGAGCACGGTCCCCGACCACATCAGGACGTTGCCGAGGATCGCGCCCGCGAAGCGCACGGCGATCGCGTAGCCGACCTTCCAGCCGGCGGTGAACCAGGTCGGCTTCGGCAGCGGCCCGAAGATCGGCATCCACATCAGGCAGCCGAAGAAGATGAAGCTAAAGTGCTCGAGCAGGTGCGCCGGCGCCCCTCCGTAGGCGGCCTCGTAGAGCGCCGGGATGTGCCAGAGGTAGAAGTTGAGCGCCCAGAGCGGCAGCGCCACCAGCGGGTGGGCGAGGACCCGCAGCCGGTCGAAGAAGCGGATCGCCAGGATCGGCTGCAGCAGCGGCCCGGTCAGCCCCAGGACCAGCAGCAGGGTCGCTATGTCCCCCAGCAGCAGGTGCTCGACCATGTGGGCGATCACCAGCTCCTCGGCGATGTGGGCGACCGGGGAGACCTGGGCGACCAGGATCGCCAGCAGCCCGGCGGCGAAGCAGAGCTGGCGCCAGAGCGGCAGCGGCCGCCCCTTCGCGGCCAGCGTCGTCGAGCGCTTCGCGTAGAGCACCGACGCGACCAGCAGCGGGGCCAGCTCCAAGGGGGCGAAGACCGCCTCCACGTGGGCGAGCGAGAGGTTCATCGATTTCAGCGTAGCCCGCTGCTAGCTTGGCTACGCCCGTGAGCTCCCACGACGACCGCTTTCCACCGATCGGGAGCTACGGCTTCCTCTCCGACTGCCATACCGCCGCGCTCGTCTCCTTCGGCGGCGCCGTCGAGTGGCTCTGCTTCCCGCGCTTCGACTCCCCCAGCGCCTTCGCTGCCCTGCTCGACCGCGGCGCCGGCCACATGCGGCTGCGGCCGAAGGGGGTGATGGTCCCGATCAGCCGCCGCTACGCGCCTGGGACCCTGGTCCTGGAGACGACCTGGGTGACCGAGACCGGCTGGGTCGTGGTCAAGGACGCGCTGACGATCGCCGACTGGGCGCCCGCGGGCGGCGACAAGGCGCGGCAGCTGGGGCGCCCGGAGACCGCCCACGAGTCCGACCTCTCGCTGCTGCGGACGATGACCTGCATCGACGGCGAGGTCGAGATGGAGATGGAGTGCATGCCCCGCTTCGACTACGGCCTCGACCCGGCGCGCTGGAGCGGCGGCGAGCTCGGCGAGGCGGTGGCGGCCGCGGCCGACGGGACCGAGCTGCACCTGACCAGCGACATGGACCTGCACCTCGAGGACGGGGTCGCCCGGGGCACCGCGGTCCTGCGCGAAGACGAAACCGGCTTCTGCGCCCTGACCTGGAGCGAGGGCGGCCTCGGCGGCCCGCGCAGCGCCCCCGAGGCCCTGGAGCGGATCGACTCGACCGAAGAGTTCTGGCGCGAATGGCTGCGCGACGGCAACTTCCCCGACCACCCCTGGCGGATCCACCTGCAGCGCTCGGCCCTGGTCCTCAAGGGCCTCACCTACACCCCCACCGGCGCGATCGTCGCCGCCCCGACCACCTCGCTGCCGGAGACGCCGGGCGGCGAACGCAACTGGGACTACCGCTTCAGCTGGATCCGCGACTCGACCTTCAGCCTCTGGGCCCTGCACACGCTCGGCTTCGACCAGGAGGCGCGTGACTTCATGCGCTTCATCGTCGCCGTCTGCAAGGACCACCCGGACCTCCAGATCATGTACGGGATCGGGCACGAGCGGGACCTCGAGGAGCGGACCCTCGACCACCTCGGCGGCTACGACGGCGCCAGGCCGGTGCGGATCGGCAACGGCGCCTACGACCAGCGCCAGAACGACGTCTGGGGCTCGCTTCTGGACTCCGTCTACCTGCACGAAAAGGCGCTCCGCGGCAGGGGGACGGCAACCGACCGCGGCCTGATCCGCTACCAGGTCGAAGCGGCGATCGAGGCCTGGTCGCACCCCGACCAGGGGATCTGGGAGTCGCGGGGGAAGCCGCGGCATTACGTCTCCTCGAAGCTGATGATCTGGGTCGCGGTCGACCGCGGCTCCCGCCTCGCCCGCCGTCAGGGGCTCGAGGAGCTGGCCGACGAGTGGCAGGCGAAGGCCGAGGCGTTCAAGGCCGAGATCCTCGAGCGCGGCGTCCGCGACGGCGTCTTCCGCCAGCACTACGAGACCGACGCCCTCGACGCCTCGCTGCTGCTGATCCCGCTCTTCCGCTTCCTCCCGCCCGACGACCCGCGGGTGCGGGACACCGTCCACGCGATCGCCGCGGAGCTGACCGAGCACGGCCTCGTCTGCCGCTACAAGGTCACCGAGACCGACGACGGCCTGCAGGGCAAGGAGGGCACCTTCCTGATCTGCTCGTTCTGGCTGGTCTCCGCCTTCTCGGAGATCGGCGAGCGGCGGCGGGCGCGGGAGCTCTGCGAACGGCTGCTGGCGGCCGCCGGCTCGCTCGACCTCTTCGCCGAGGAGCTGGATGCCGAGTCCGGCCGGCACCTGGGCAACTTCCCGCAGGCCTTCACCCACCTGGCGCTGGTCAACGCCGTCTCCCACGTGATCGCCGACGAGCAGCGCGCCGACGGCGGCTTCACCGCCGTCTTCACCGAGATGGGCGGCATCCGCGAGGACGCCTGAGCAGACAAGAGACCTCCAGACAGAAAGTTGCGGAGTTCCCTATATTGGTCGACGGCGATGACACCGATCGACCGCTCCGACGAGAACGACCTGCTGGTTGCCCTCCGCCACCCGTTGCGGCGCCGGATCCTGCGGGAGATGGCGGACGGGCAGGCGATCAGCCCCCGCGAGCTGTCGGCAACGCTGCGGCAGCCGCTCAGCAACGTCAGCTACCACGTCCGGGTCCTCGCCGAGCGGGCCGCCGTGACCCTGGTCGAGACGAAGCCCGCCCGCGGCTCGATCCAGCACTTCTACCGCAGCGCGGTGAAGGCGCCCTGGGCGCAGCAGATCCTCGCATCGAGGGAAAGTCCCGGAGGCGACGAGGGGGAGAGTTCGGGCGACTCGTCGACTTGAACAAGGGAGGGCCGATGAACCAGACGAACGACAGCAACCCGACCTGGGCCGAAGACGAGGGAGTGGAGTCGGCGGTGCTGCGGCAGCTGCTGGAGCTGCACCCGACGCGGCTGACGATGGGCGAGCTGACGCGGGAATTCAGCAGCCGGGGCGGCGGCTTCGCCGAGCGCGACGCGGTCGAGCGAGCGGTTCGCGAACTCGCCGCGACCGGGCTCCTGCACCAAGGCGAGGAATTCGTCGCCCCGACCCGGGCGGCCCTGCGGTTCAGCGAGCTGCTGGACCAGTAGCCAGCCGGCGGAAGGGAACCCGCAGCCGCCCCCGCAGCTCACGCGCCGCGGCCGCCGCGGCCTCGTCCTCCTCGCCGCCGGCGCTGACCAGGATCACTTCGGAGGCCGGAAAGCTGCCGAGCCGGTCCTCGACCGCCTGCACCAGGTCCTCGTCGCCGACCCGCGCCTCGGCCTCGATCCCGGCGGCTGCCAGGGCGGCGACGCTGATCACCAGCCGTCGCTGCGCGTCCCGCCGCGCCGCCTCGACGTCGGAGGCCCAGCGGTCCAGGAAGCCGATCCGGGCCGGCGCCAGGACCATCACCGTCGCCCGCCCCGCCCCGCTGCCGACTGCCGCGGAGATCTCCTCGACCGCCTCCGAGCCCTCGAGCGGGTCGTCGAGGACGACGAGCAGGCGACGGGCGCCGGAGCCGTTGGGCGCAGGCTCGATCGGTCCGCGCGGGTGCTGTCGGGCGGCGATCACGACTATCGCCACCGCCGCGAGCGCTCCCGCCGCGACCCCCACCGCCGGGCCGCCGAGGTAGAAGGCGAAAGCAACAGGGACGGCAATCGCGGCGACGATGAAGGGCAGCTTCCAAGCGGTCACCGACCAAGAGTCTCATGCGCGCGATTGCCGTCCGTAGCGGGCTTAGTTGCCCTTCACGATGCCCGTCACCGAAGTGACACGGCTCTCCGTCTTCCCGATCTGCACGATCCCACCTCCCCTCTCCCTCGATTCCCGCGCCGCCCATCCGCGGCGCATCGCTCTAAAGCGACTGACCAATTAATACTCGAAATGATTCCAGCAATCAAGGAGAGAGCAGTAAACCTCGTCAATAATCGGAAAAAGCGGAAGCGTTGTGAAAATCCTGATTGACAACGTGTAAAGTCTTGTCATCGGCCAAATGCCCCTGGAAACGACCTAAGGAAAAGAAGGCCTTGCCGAAAACGAGAAACAAGAAAGAGGGCGTCGAACAGATAGTCGCGAAAGCCTTCGCCCACCCGCTGCGCGTCCAGATCCTGATCATCCTGAACGAGAAGGTCGCGAGCCCGAACATGCTCGCCCAGCAGCTTGATCAGAGCCTCAACCTCGTCGCCTACCACGTTCGCGTGCTGGAGAAATACGACTGCATCGAGCTGGTCGACACGAAGCAGCGACGCGGGGCCACCGAGCACTTCTACCGGGCGACGCGACGTCAGTTCCTCAGCGACGACGAGTGGTCGCGGATGCCCTCGAGCCTTCGCCCAGGCATGGCCGGAGCGGTTCTCAAGACGATGTTCCAGGACATCAACGCGGCCTCGCAGAACGGCGCCTTCGACAAGGTCGACGACGTCCACCTGAGCCGCACGCCGATGGTCCTCGACCAGCAGGGCTGGTCCGACGTCTCCGACGCCCTCAAAGGCTGCCTCAGCCGCCTCCTGGAGATCCAGGCCGAGGCCTCCGCAAGGCTGGCCGAGAGCGAGGAGTCCGGTGTCCTCGCCAAGGTGAACCTCATGCACTTCAAGGCCCCCGCCTCCGAGCAGCTCCCGCGAGGCGACGGCGCTGTGCCTGAGGACGCCGAGCCCACCGCTTCCTAAGCGCCCTTACGCCGACCACGACGCCGCTCATTGCCCCGAGCGGCGTCGTCGGTCTGCCCTTTCCCGAAGCCCACGGGCGCGGCTCGCTATCGTTGCCTCGACGGCGAAGACGCCGTCGCGCTGCACGGCTTCGGACTGACGCCCTCAGGGCAGCGACGTTAGTTAAGTATCGCCGCCTAATCGATCGATGCTGTGAACAGCGAAGAGACGCCTAAAAGCGCAGACCAGTCAACCCCGGGCCCAGGAGAGGGCCTGGCCAGCGAGCGCGTGCTCTGGGCGCGGTTCGTCAAAGACCGCGATCCGGCGATCCGCGAGGAGCTCGTCCGCCGCTACCTGCCCTTCGCGAAAAACCTGGCGCTGCGCTACCGCGGCGCCAGCGAGTCCTTCGACGACCTCCTCCAGGTCGCCAGCCTCGGCCTCGTCAACGCGATCGACCGCTTCGACCCCGACCGCGGCGCCCCCTTCACCGCCTTCGCCTCGCCGACGATCCTCGGCGAGCTCAAGCGCCACTTCCGCGACCGGGTCTGGACCGTGCGGGTGCCGCGCGGCCTGCACGACCGCATGGCCGAGGTCGAGAAAGCGATCTCCGAGCTGACCGTGCAGCTGCAGCGCTCCCCCTCGGTGGGCGAGATCGCCTCCCGGCTCGAGGTCGACCCGACCGACGTGCTCGAGGTGCTGGAGGCGAACCACAACCGCCGCCCCCTCTCCCTCGACCGCCCGGTCGGCGGCGAGGACTCCGAAGAATCGCCCGCCGCGGAGTGGGTCGGCGACGAGGACGCGGGCTACGAGCTGGTCGAGGACAAACTGGCGCTGGAGGGGGCCCTCCCCCACCTCGACGAGCGCGAGCGGCTGGTCCTGCAGCTGCGCTTCGTCGAGGACCTGACGCAGTCGCAGATCGCCGAGCGGATCGGCCACTCGCAGATGCACGTCTCCCGCATCCTGCGGCGGACCCTGGAGCGGATCCGGGCCGAGGTGGCCGAGCAGAGCGCCGCGGCCGGCGAGACGAACGAGTAGCGGCCGGCTTGGATGACAG
>DASZDI010000372.1:0-1892 GCA_035942135.1 Solirubrobacterales bacterium
GCGGTGGCGCGGACGCGGGAGCTGCTGGAGCTGGTCGGCCTCGAGGAGGCCGCGGACCGGGTGATCAAGGGCTACTCCGGCGGCATGCAGCGCCGGCTCGACCTCGCGGCGGCGCTCGTCCACGAGCCCGAGGTCCTCTTCCTCGACGAGCCGACGACGGGGCTCGACCCCGCCAGCCGGCTGACTGTCTGGGAGGAGGTGCGGCGGATCAACGGGCACGGCACCACCGTCTTCCTGACCACGCAGTACCTCGAGGAGGCCGACCAGCTCTGCGACCGCCTCGCGATCATCGACGACGGCCAGATCGTCCGCGAAGGCTCGCCCGCCGAGCTGAAGGCGGAACTGAGCGGGCGCCGCGGCGGCGCCGAGGCCAGCCTCGACGACGTCTTCCTCGACGCGACCGGGCGCACCCGCGACCGCGCCGCGGGCGAGGTCCAGGAGGTGGGGGCATGAGCGCCACCCTCTCCTTGGGCAAGCGGGCGCTGCGCGAGGCGATGCGGCAGCCCGACGCCCTCTTCATGACGATGTTCATCCCGATCTTCTTCCTGGTCGTCAACACCGGCCAGGCGGCGGAGGTCTTCCCGTCGAGCTCGACCGGCTTCCTCGAGGGCCAGGGCTACGGCGCCTTCCAGCTCCCGATCACCCTCCTGCTGGCCGCCTCGTTCGGCATGGCGGCGCTCTTCCTCGTCGAGGAAATCGAGGGCGGCTACTTCGACAAGCTGCGGGCGATGCCGATCCCCCGCACCTCGATCGTGCTCGGCCGACTCGTCGCCGAGGCGGTCAAGGGCCTCTTCCTCTCCTCGCTCATCGTCCTCCTCGCCCTGCCGTTCGGGATCACGATCGCCAGCGGCCCCCTCGGCTTCCTCCTGATCGTCCTGCTGAGCACCCTCTGGGGCGTCGTCTACGCGGGCTTCATGCAGCTGATCGCCCTCAAGACCCGCAGCGCCGCCGCGACCAACTCGGGCGGGCTGATCTTCTTCCCCCTGCTCTTCCTCACCCCCAACTTCGTCCCCCGCGACATGCTCGCGAGGCCGATGGAGGTCGCCGCCACCCTCAACCCGGTGACCTACCTGATGGAGGCCCTCCGCTCCCTGATCCTCACCGACCTCGACTGGAGCAAGGTCCTCCCCGGCTTCGCCGTCGTCGCCGTCCTCGGCGCGATCATGCTGGCGCTGAACGTGCGGATGATCAAGACGTACGACTAGGCGAGGAGCCGCCGCAGCGTCAGCTCCATGACCTCGGCGCGGCTGCGCTCGCCGTGGTCGGCGGCTAGGAAGTGGTTGCCGATCCAGAGGGAGGCGACGGTCATGCAGCGGGACTCGACCTCGTCGGGGTCGGGGCAGAAGGCGCGGAACTGGCGGCGCAGGTAGTCCATGCGCTGGTTGTCGACGCGGCGGAGGCGGGTGGCGACGGCCTTGTCGCGGCGGGCCCAGTCGCGGACGGCGAGGTCGGTCATCAGCAGCTCGTCATGGGAGGCGGCGAGGGCGAAGAGGCGGCGCAGCTTCGAGCGGGTGTCTCCCCCGCCGCCCTCGACCTGCTCGATCGCCTCGGCGACGCTCTCCCGCTCCCAGCGGTCGAGCATCTCCTCGAGCAGCGCTCGGCGGTTCTCGAAGTGCCAGTAGAAGCCGCCCTTGGTGACGCCGAGTGCCTGCGCCAGCGCCTCGACGCGGACGGCGTCGGGGCCGCCGGCGGCGAGGGCGCGCAGCCCCTCCTCGACCCATCTGCCGCGGGGGGTGCGGGTTGCGGCGGGCATATCCATACGCTACCGTATGGATCAGATGAGGCTCCCGGACGACGCTCATTTCTCCCGGCCCTGGCGGATCCACGAGATCGCACCTGACTTCCGGCTCGAGGACGTGTGGGCGCTGCCGACCCCCGGCGGCCCCGACGAC
>DASZDI010000373.1:0-2229 GCA_035942135.1 Solirubrobacterales bacterium
CTACCGCGCCGTGCCGCGCCGGTGGGTACCGCCCGCCGCCCGCGGGTAGCCTCCGCCCCCATGCCGAACCGCCTCGCCGACGAGACGTCGCCCTACCTGCTGCAGCCCAAGGACAACCCGGTCGCGTGGCAGCCGTGGGGCGAGGAGGCGCTCGAGCGGGCGCGGGCCGAGGACAAGCCGATCCTGCTCTCGATCGGCTACTCGGCCTGCCACTGGTGCCACGTGATGGAGCGCGAGTCGTTCGAGGACCCCGAGGTCGCCGCGTACATGAACGAGCACTTCGTCCCCGTCAAGGTCGACCGCGACGAGCGCCCCGACGTCGACGCGATCTACATGGAGGCGGTGCAGGCGATCAGCGGCCACGGCGGCTGGCCGATGACGGTCTTCCTCGACCCCGACGGGGTGCCCTTCTACGGCGGCACCTACTTCCCGCCGGACGAGAGCCGCGGCATGCCGAGCTTCCGGATGGTGATGGAAGCGGTCGTCCACGCCTTCGAGACCCAGCGCGACGAGATCCGCGAACGCGCCTCCACCACCCGGGCCCGCCTCGGCGCGATCGGCGAAGTCGAGCCGCGCGACGACCTGCCCGGCCCGCCCGCGCTCGAGGAGGCCGTGAAGCGACTGCTGGCGGCGGTCGACCGCCGCAACGGCGGCTTCGGCAGCGCTCCCAAGTTCCCGCCCGCCTCGTCCCTGGAGCTGCTGCTGGCCCGCGGCGAGACCGAGGTCGTCGAGCTGACCCTCGACAAGATGCTGGCCGGCGGCATCTACGACCAGATCGGCGGTGGCTTCGCCCGCTACTCGGTCGACGCGTTCTGGCTCGTCCCCCACTTCGAGAAGATGCTCTACGACAACGGCCTGCTCGCCCGCGCCTACCTGCACGGCTGGCAGGCGCTCGGCCACGAGCGCTACCGCCGCGTCTGCGAGGAGACCCTGGACTGGATGCTGCGCGAGATGCGCGGCCCCGAGGGCGGCTTCTACTCGGCCCTCGACGCCGACTCCGAGGGCGAGGAGGGCAGGTTCTACGTCTGGACCCCGGCGCAGATCCGGGAGGTGCTCGGCGACGAGGCCGCGACGCCGGTAATCGAGCACTACGGCGTCACCGAGCCCGGCAACTTCGAGGGGGCGAACGTGCTCCACCTCGCGGGCGGGGCCGAGGCAACCGAGCCGGAGGGGCTGGCCGAGGCGCGGCAGAAGCTGTTCGAGGCGCGCTCGCAGCGGACCTGGCCCGGCCTCGACGACAAGCGCCTCACTTCCTGGAACGCGCTGGCGATCGCCGCCCTGGCCGACGCGGGCGCCGTGCTCGGTCGCGAGGACTACCTCGACGCCGCCCGCGCCTGCGCCGAGTTCGTCCTCGGGCAGCTGCGCGAGGACGACGGCAACCTCCTGCGCACCTACAAGGACGGCCGCGCTCACCTCCACGCCTACCTCGAGGACCACGCCTTCCTGCTCGAGGCGCTGCTGGCACTCTACGAAGCCGGCTTCGAGGCCCGCTGGTTCACGGAGGCGCGCTCCCTGGCCGAGACCATGATCGAGCGCTTCGGCGACCCCGAGCGGGGCGGCTTCTACTCGACCTCGGTCGACCACGAGGAGCTGATCGCCCGCCGCAAGGAGGTCGGCGACCACCCGATCCCCTCCGGCAACAGCGCCGCCGCGATGGGCCTGCTGCGCCTGGGGGCGCTGACCGGCGAGCAGCGCTACGAGAAGGCCGCCGAGGGCGTCTTCGCGCTCTTCGCCAAGCCCGCGGTCGAACACCCCGACGCCTTCGCCCACCTCCTGCGCGCCCTCGACTTCCACCTCTCCCCCACCCGCGAGGTCGCCCTGGTCGGCGACGACCTCGGTGAGCCGGCGGCGGTCGTGCGGGAGAGGCCGCGGCCGCACCTCGTCCTCGCCGGCGGGCCCGAGGGCAGCGAGGAACCGCCGCTCCTGGCCGGCCGCACCGCCGTCGACGGCCGGTCCACCGCCTACGTCTGCGAGAACTTCTCCTGCAAGCTGCCGGTGACTTCCGCCGACGAGCTGCGGAAGCTTCTGTGACCCTTTCCTAGCTAAGCAGCCGGCTCATCTGAAAGGATGCGCCGCGAATGCGCGGCTCCCTCTTCACGTTCCCCGCCGGCCGCCGGTCGAAGTGGATCGTCTTCGCCCTCTGGTTCCTGACGATCTTCATCGCGGTCGGCGTCGCCGGCCTGCCGGAGAAGTTCGAAGAGGCCGAAAACAACGAGGCGACCTCCTACC
>DASZDI010000374.1:0-5432 GCA_035942135.1 Solirubrobacterales bacterium
GACCAGCCCAGCTCGGCCCCGAGCGCGTCGGCGACCGGGCGCACCGCCTTCGCCGTGCGCAGCTGAGGCGCGGCCAGGATCCCCAGCCGGGTGCGGCGCAGGAGCACGTCGGCGACGCTGCGCGCCTGCTCGTGCCGGGCCGCCAGCACCGCCTCGGCGAGGAGGTCGGGGCGGCCGGGGGCGATCGGCCGGGCGAGCTTCGGGTCGGTGCGGGCGATCGCGAGCACTTTGCGGGCGGCGTGGCCGTAGCGGAAGGCGAGCTGCTCGAGCGCCTCCTCCCCCACCCCGTCCGGTGCCTCGAGGTCCTCCGGTCGCGCCGCCATCCCCAGCGGGATCTCGTGCGTATGGCAGGGCGCCTCGCGCCCCTCGCGCAGGACCAGCCGGTCGACCGTCTGCTTCGCCATCCGCCGCCAGGTGGTGAGCTTGCCGCCGGTGATCGTCAGCATCCCCGAGGAGGTCTCGTAGAGCTCGGCTTTGCGGGAGATGTCGACCGACTTGCGCGGGTCGCCGGTGGAGATCAACGGCCGCACCCCCGCGTAGGCGCCGACGATGTCGGACTCGCCGAGCGCGGTCCCGAAGAAGTCGTTGACCGCCTGCAGGAGATAGGCGACGTCCTCCTCCGCCGGCCGCGGATGGGCGATGTCGCCCTCGAAGTCGTTGTCGGTGGTGCCGATCAGGGTCCGCCCGTACCAGGGCAGGGAGAAGATCATCCGGCCTTCGCCGGCGGGGACGATGCAGGCGGCCTTGCTCATCGGCAGGTCGGCCTGGTCGAGCAGGATGTGGGTGCCGCGGCTGGGCGCGATCCGCGGCACGTCCTCCTCGCCGAGCAGCTCCTCGGGGCGGACCTGGTCGGCGAAGACGCCGGTGGCGTTGACGACGTGGTCGGCGCCGACCTCCATCCGCTCCCCCGACTCGGCCTCGACAAAGGCGACGCCGGTCGCCTTGCCGTTGCGGGAGAGCACCTCGGTCACCTCGGCCCCGTTCAGCATCACCGCGCCGAAGCGCTCGGCCTCGCCGAGGACGGTGAGGACGAGGCGGACGTCGTCGGTCTGGCAGTCGTAGAAGAGGTAGGCGTCGTGCGGTTCGCGGGCGGCGAGCGCCGGGACCAGGTCCAGCACCTCGTCCTGGTCGATCGTGCGGTGGCGGTCCGGCGACCAGTAGTAGTCCGCCTCCTCCTCGCCGGCGCGGCGCTCGCGGCGGCTGCGGCCGGCGCGGGTGGTCGCCATCACGTCGTACATGTTCAGCCCGAGGCCGAGCTTGCGGTCGCGGCGCTCCTCCCCCAGAGCGGCGACGAGGAACGGCGTCGGGTAGACGAGGTGCGGCGCCAGGCGGACCATCAGCTGGCGCTCCAGCAGCGCCTCGCGAACCAGGCCGAGGTCGAAGTTCTGCAGGTAGCGGAGGCCGCCGTGGACCATCTTCGAGGAGCGGCTGGAGGTGCCGAGGGCGTAGTCGCCGCGCTCCAGCAGCGCCACCGAGTAGCCGCGCGAGGCGGCGTCGAGGGCGACCCCGGCACCGGTGATGCCGCCGCCGATCACCACCACCTCGAAGCGCTTGCCGGCGATCTCCTCGATGGCCCGCGCGCGCGTCAGCATCAGTCGAGGTAGGTCGTGGTGCGGTCGGCGCCGGGGCGCTCGGGTGCGGGCTTCTCCTGGCGCGGGTAGCCGAGGTGGAGCAGCCCGACGAAGCGCTCCTCGTCCGGCAGCCCCACCGCCGCACAGCCCTCCGCGGTGCGCAGCAACCCCGGCGTGCGCCAGTAGCCTGCGAAGCCGCGGGCGTGGGCGGCGAGCAGGACGATGTAGGAGGCGGCGGCGGTCGCGTGCAGGTCCTCTTCCTCGGCGACCGGATCGCCGCCGAGCACGCAGGAGACGACGACGAGCGTCGGCGCCCGGTCGAGCTTCGCCGCCCCCTCCGGCCCCGCGACCTCCTTCAGCCGACGCAGCGTCTCCGGCCCGATCACCCGGAAGCGCCAGGGCACCGTGAGATTGTGGTTCGGCGCCCAGCAGGCGAGCTCCAGCAGCTCGTCGATCTGCTCGCGCGGCAGCGGCTCCGGCGCGAAGGCCTTGTGCGTGCGCCGGGTGCGGATCGCGGTCTCGACGTCCATGCGCCGAGGGTATAGCTAGAAGACGATCAGCCCCGCGAGCGAGAGGAAACCGGCGAGCATCACGCCGACGAGGGCAAAGAATCCCTGAACCATGGTCTGCCGCAGTTCCCTGATGTCGGCATCGACTCGGTCGAAGCGCTTGTCGACCCGGTTGAAGCGTTCGTTGACGTTCTCCTTCAAATCGTCGAGGCGCTCGTCGGTCCAGCTCTCTCGCATCGTCTGCATGAGATTACCGTAACGGTCTGTCTGCACGGAACAAGGCGCGAACGTGCCAAATCTGGGCCGATTGAGTGTCGAAATCGAGACTTACAGGCCGTAGCGCCAGCGCATCCAGCCGCGACGACCGCCGAGGCCGGCGGCGAAGAGGAGGCAGCCGGCGAGGAGCCCGAGGACGATCGCGCCGGCGGTGCCGCTGCTGGAGTCGCTCGTCTCCGCGGCCTGCTCTCCGGAAGCCTGATCGGCGGACGTCTCAGGCGGGACCCCGATGTCCCCCTCCGGGACCAGGCCGCCGGGGGCAGGCCCCTCGGGCAGGGCTTCCAGGCCTTTGCCGCCGGAGGGGGGCGAGCCCCCGGGAGACGAGCCGCCGGCGCCGGCCTGTTCGAGGGCTTTCTGCACGGCCGCGCCGTCGAGCGAAGAGGAGGGGGACGACGGAGTCGAGCTTTCTTCCGTGGGCAGGGGCGAGATCGACGGGGTGACGCCGCCGGACCGGGACCGGGCGACGGCTTTGGCGAGCGCGTTTGGCTCGCGCGGGGGCGCGGCGATCGGCAGGAAGTGGCCGGACAACGGCACCAGGACGTCGGCGGTGACCCAGACCGGCGACGCTTCGGAGCCGTGGGCCTGGAGGAAGTGGCCGTCGTCCTCCTGCAGCTCGCGCAGGTAGGCGAAGGAGCTCTTGCCGTCGCCGAAGCTCGCCGGGTCCTTGCCGGCGGCCAGCAGCCCCTGCGAGGCCCAGGCGGTCGCCTGGGCGTTGGCGGCGAGGGTGCTGCCGGGGGCGAAGGCGCCGTTGGGACGCTTCGCCTTGCGCAGGTAATCGAGAGCATCGCCGGCGGCCTCGGAGCCCGACGACAGCACCATCAGGACCGCGCTGGTGATCTCGGCGGTGCTCGGTTTCTTCCGCTCCGGCCCCCAGCCGCCGTCCTGGTTCTGCACCTTGCGCAGCCACTCGACCGTCTTCGTCGCCGCGGGCTCGGCCCCCGTGGCCCGCAGCGCCAGGACCGCGTAGGCGCTGCTCGCGGGCCAGCCCTGGTAGGAGCCGCTCGGCTGTCGCTGCGCGAGCAGCCGCGCGACGAGGTTCTCGCCGCCGAAGTCGCGGGGGTCGACGCCGGCCGACTCGAGGGCGAGGATCGTGCGGGCGACGTCGCCGGCGTCCTCGATCTCGTCGAGGTGCGCGCGCAGGAAGTCGACCGGGGACTTGCCCGCGTTGGTCACGTCGAGGGGGTTGCGGCCCGCGGCGGCGAGCGCGAGCATCGCCCAGGAGGTCATTTCCGGCCCGGCCTGGCGATCGGCGTCGGCGGCGAAGCCGCCGCTGGGGCGCTGCTGCGCCTCCAGCCAGTCGGCGCCGCGGGTGACCGCGGCCGACTCGGCGGGCGCAGGAGCGGGTGCCACGAGAGCCACCGCGAGGAGCAGGAGGGCCGCGACGCCGCCGCTGCGCAGGGGCCCGCGGAGGCGCCGGGACGGACGCGGGCCGTCGCCGGGGCCGCCCGGGCTCTGCCGCCGCTCCCATTCGAAGCGCTCGCGGAAGCGCACCAGCATCCGCACCATCGCCGGGCCGGCGACCAGCGCCAGCACCACGTTGCCGAGCACGTGCGCCACTTCGAACGGGATCGCGCGCGCCTCCAGCACCAGGAAGTGCCGCCACGACAGGTCCCCGCCGTAGGTCGCCATAAGGGAGAAGTTCATCAGAGCACCGTAGGCGATGCCGGCGAAAGCGCAGGTTGCAGCGAGCGTGACGCGCCCGGCGTTGCGGACCCCGAGCGCGAGCGCGGCCCCGAGGACGCCGCAGAGCCCCCATCCCGCCATCTGCCAGGGAGTCCACGGGCCCTGCCCGAACCAGAAGTTGGAGACGAGCGCGGCGAGGGCACCGACCGCGAAGCCAGGGGCGCCGCCGAGCGCGTAGCCGGCGAAGATGACGATGTCGGTCGTCGGCTTGACGTTGGGGAAGGCGGCGAAGGCGATCCGCCCGGCGATCGCCAGCGCCGCCAGCGCCGCGACCAGCGCCACCACCTGCGAGGGCGGCCGCGAGCGCTCGTACCAGGCGAAGCCGGCGAGGATGACCGCGCCGACGATGAGGAAGCTGGCGACCTCCCAGGTCATCGCTCCCCCCCGGCCAGCGCCGCCGCCCCCTGCTCGGGAGTGACGACCCCCGGCAGGTCGAGCACGCGCGCGACCTCGGTGGCGAAGTACCAGCCGCCGGAGAGAATCTCGGCGCTCGGCCCGTCGGCGATCACAACCCCGTCGCCCAGCAGCACCACCCGTTCGGCGAACTCGGCGGCGAACTCGACGTCGTGGGTGGCGACCACGACCGCGGCCCCGCGGCCGGCGAGGTTTTCGATCAACGCGACCAGCTCCTCCTTGCGGGCCCGGTCCATCCCCCGGGTCGGCTCGTCGAGAGCGACCAGCCCCGGCAGCTCCTCGCCGTCCATGCGCCCGGCGAGGGCGATCCCCAGCGCCAGGCGCTGCCGCTCCCCGCCGGAGAGGTCGCGGGGGTCCGCGTCGACCGCGTGCTCGAGCCCCACGGCCCGCAGCGCCGCCGCGCCTGCGTCTCCCGGCAGCTCGTCGCCGACCCGCTCCCGCACCAGATAGTCGCCCGAGTTCTGCGTCAGCAACGCGATCGACTCGATGTCGATCTTCCCGGCGACAGATTCGTGCAGTCCCGCAGCGGTTCGCAGCAGCGTGCTCTTCCCCGCTCCGTTGCGCCCCATCAGCGCAACGCGTTCTCCTCTGCGCACCGCCAGGTCAACCCCTTTCAGGACATCGCGCATCTCCTCGCCTCGATCCAGCTCCACCCAGAGGCCCTTCGCCTCGAGCGCTGGTGGTCGGGAGGGCGGGACCCCCTCCTCGCTCAACTTGCTCGGGTGGGACGGGTGCGGCCGTCCGAGGGCCGGACGACCGAGAAGTACAAGCCGCTCGGAGGGGGTACCGCCCTCCTGTCGGCCGGGGCTGTTGCTCGCGAGGAGTTGGCGGGCCTGACGGACGCCGACCGGCAAAGGGTCGAGGCCCGAGAGGGAGAAGAGCCGCGCGGCGGGGGTGGTCAGGACGGGGTCGTTGTCAGCGGACCAGGCGAGGAAGTCGGTAGGGGCGCCGTCGAATGAGACCCGCCCCCCCTCCATGG